>NC_008789.1:2455000-2678452 GCF_000015585.1 Halorhodospira halophila SL1
GCCGGTGAACCCCTGCACGAGCACCCGGGTGCTCTGGTCGACGAGAATGCTCATGTTCTGCTCCTCTCTTGCCTGGGGCTCAGGCCACCTGACCGGCGATATCGACAATCTTGGCGGCGGCATCCGCCAAGTCGTCGGCGGGGATGAGGTCGAGCCCGCTGTCGGCGAGGATCTGCTTGCCCTGCTCGACGTTGGTGCCCTCCAGCCGGACGACGACGGGGACCTCCACCCCGACGTCCTGCACCGCGGCCACGATGCCCTCGGCGATCATGTCGCAGCGGACGATCCCGCCGAAGATGTTCACCAGGATGCCCTCCACCGAGGGGCTGGAGAGGATGATCTTGAAGGCCTCGGCCACCCGCTCGGCGTTCGTACCGCCGCCGACATCGAGGAAGTTGGCCGGGGCCCCGCCGTGGAGCTTGATCACGTCCATGGTGGCCATGGCCAGACCGGCCCCGTTGACCATGCAGCCGATGTTGCCGTCCAGGGTGATGTAGTTGAGGTTGTGCTCGGCGGCCCGGACCTCGGTCTCGTCCTCCTGGGTGAGGTCGCGCATGTCCTGGATCTGCGACTGCCGGCCGATCTCCACGGCGTTGTCGTCCACGGTCACCTTGGCATCCAGGGCCAGCAGCCGGCCCTCCCCGGTGACGATCAGCGGGTTGATCTCGACCAGCGACAGATCGCGCTCCAGGAACAGGCGGTAGAGCCCCTGCATCATCCGCGTCAGATCCCCCACCTGGGCCTTGTCGAGGCCCAGGGCGAACCCCAGCTGACGGCACTGGTACGGCTGCAGCCCGGCGGCCGGATGGACCCGCACGGTGTGGATGCGCTCGGGCTCGCTGGCCGCCACCTCCTCGATATCCATACCGCCGGCGGCCGAGACCATGAAGACCACCCGCTGGCTGGCCCGGTCGACCAGGGCGCCCAGGTAGAGTTCGCGGGCGATCTCCAGACCCTCTTCGACCAGCAGGGCGTGGATCGGCTGCCCGCGCCCATCGGTCTGGTGGGTGACCAACCGCTCGCCCAGCAGCGAGTCGGCGTAGCGCTCGATCTCGTCGCCCTCCTGGATCACCCGGACGCCACCGGCCTTGCCGCGCCCCCCGGCGTGGACCTGGGCCTTGACCACCCAGGCCGAGCCACCGAGCCGCTCGGCAGCGGCACGGGCCTCGGCGCTGGAGCGCGCCACATACCCGCGGGGGATGGCGATCCCCGCCTCGGTGAAGAGGTGCTTGGCCTGGAACTCATGAAGATTCATTGAACAGCTCCTCCCATGGGGTCGCGGTCGCCGGGCGGTCGATTATAGTGGTTCAGCGGCCGGCGCTTTTCAAAACCGTCCGGCCGTGCCAATTTGGTTGGCCGCGCGCCCGGGCCTCGAAGCCCGAGGGCTCAAGGTAATCACGGAAGCGCACGTGCATGCTAGGCCAGATCCTTCTTGTCATCCTGATCATCCTTGCCTGGATCGGGGCACGCAGCCTGCTCCAGAAGCGCCTGCGTCAAGATAGCGAGGAACGCGGCCAGACCGGCAGCTCCGGCGAGTCCGCACATACCGAGGAGATGGTGCGCTGCGCGCGATGCGGCGTCTTCTTGCCGCGCTCCGCCGCTTACCCCCGGGAGGGCGTCTACTTCTGCTCGCCGGAGCACCGGCAGCTCGGGCGGGACGAGCCCCCAGTCCGCCCCCGGTAGAAAGGCGCGCCGGGGCGTCCCAGAGCCCCCGGCACACCCCACCAAGCGCGACCCCGTACAGGAGGAGCCGGCTCGGCTCAGTTGGAGCCGATCATTCGGCGCACAGGCCGGTGGCCACATGCGCCAGGTCGTCGGGGAGATCACACGACCACGCCCCGCCCTCGTCCCATTCCGCGCCCGTAAAGGTCACGCTCTGACCGGCCAGTTCAGCGTTGACCCCCTGAGTCGCGAAGGTCATCTGCACCTCGACGTCGCCAGCATTGGTCTGCACCTCGATGTCGTTGATGTAGTCACCGCCGTCCCCCACCTGCTCCTCGATCCAATCCGAATTGACCCCTTCGGCGCCGCGGAGGTGGACCTCGGACTCCACGGCGGTGCGCACCCCACCGAACAGGGTCAACGCCTCGGTGAACTGGGTGCGAGCGACGTAGCTCTGGTACTGGGGGACCGCGATGGCCGCCAGCATGGCGATGATGGCCACCACGATCATCAGCTCGATCAGGGTGAAGGCGGCGCAGCGCCAGCGCCGCCGGATACACGTGTTCATGGCTCACCTCCCTGTGAGACCCGAAACGGAATGACTTGTGACACTGTGCTCCGGCTACGCCCGCGGCGGGTCGCGGAGGCCCGGGCTGATGGTCATCAAGCCGCGCAGGTTGTAACGTGCCGGAAGACACCCTGCCACGACGGGCCCGGAGCCATGCGCCGATTCGTGCTCGATACCAGCGTCTTCACCAACCCGGACGTCTACCTGCGCTTCGACGAAGAGCCGATGCAGGCCATCTCGGTCTTCCTCGGGCTGGCACGCCGCGCCGACGCCGAGTTCTACATGCCCGGACCGGTCTATCAGGAACTGTGCAACCTGCGCTCGATGGATCTGATCGGTGCCGAATTCGAGACCGAGGTCTACATCCGCTCGCCCCGGCGCTTCTCCATGACCATCCCCTCGGAGGTGCTCTACGAGTTCATCGAGGAGGTGCGCACCCGCATCCAGCGGGGCCTGCGCATCGCCGAGGAACACGCCCGGCAGGCGGGTCAGGCGGAGTCGCTGCCGCCGGAGCTGATCACCCAGCTGCGCGAGCGCTACCGCGAGGCCATGCGCCGCGGCATCCTCGATTCCCGCGAGGATATCGATGTGGTCCTGCTCGCCTACGAGCTGGACGCCACGCTGGTCTCCGCCGATGAGGGGATGCGCAAGTTCGCCGAACGCATCGGCATCAAGCTGGTCAACCCGCGCTACCTGCGCGGGGTGATGCAGAACCTGGCCGGCGACGACCCCGGTCACGCGCCCCCCTGCGGGCCGGACCAGCCCGCCGGGTAGAGCCCGGCGGCCAGGCAGCGCCGGTAGGAGCTGTAGCGCCACCCCTCGGGCCGGCCGACCAGCCCGCGGCGGACCGGCTCCCAGTGGATGTGGTCCAGCGCCTCCCGCCACGCCTCCGGATCCACGTCCCACCACGCCACGCCGGGCCGCCACAGCCGCCCGCGGGGCAGCCCGGGCCAGTGGCGCAGATGCCGGGTACAGTGGGCCTTGGCCGCCTGCCAGCGGGGGCGCGGATCGGGGTCATCCGGGGGCAGCCGCCACAGGCCGTGGACGGCATCGGGCAGGACCACGGCGGCATCCCAGACCAGCGGCCGGCGCCGGGCCACTTGCCGAAAAGCGGTCCGCAGCCGCTGCACGGCCTCCGGCCGGGCCAGCCAGGGATGGCGGCCGTGCGTGGTCAGGCAGAAGCGGACACACCGCCCCTGCGGGGACACCTCCTGGTGCATGCGCGCTCCTCCCTGAACGCGTCGCGCCCCTTTATCGTGCCAGGCCGCCAACGGCTGTCAATCGGCCGGGGCACAGCGGCGCGCGGCGCTGGCAGCCGGCAACGGCTCGGTTATCATGGCGCCTTTTCCACGGCACCGAGGTTTCACGAAAGATGGTCAGTGAGTCGATCCCGCAGCGCATCGCCCAGGAGCTGGGCGTGGGCAACCGGCAAGTCGAGGCCGCCATCGAGCTGCTCGACGGGGGCGCCACGGTCCCCTTCATCGCCCGCTACCGCAAGGAGGTCACCGGCGGCCTCGACGACAGCCAGCTCCGCTCGCTCGAGGAACGGCTGACCTACCTGCGTGAGCTCGACGAGCGCAAGGAGACGGTGCTCAAGGCCATCGACGAACAGGGCAAGCTCACCGACGAGCTGGCCGAGGCCATCCGGACCGCCGAGACCAAGACCCGGGTCGAGGACCTCTACCGCCCCTACCAGAAGAAGCGCCGCACCAAGGCGCAGATCGCCCGCGAGGCCGGGCTGGAGCCCCTCGCCGACACCCTCCTCGCCGACCCGAGCCAGGTCCCCGAGGAGGCGGCGGCGCCCTACGTCACCGGACCCGCCGAGGAAGGGCAGGAGACCCCGGCCGTGGCCGATGTCGAGGCCGCCCTCGACGGCGCGCGGCAGATCCTCATGGAGCGCTTCGCCGAGGATGCCGACCTGCTTGAGGAACTGCGCGACTACGGCTGGCGCAAGGGCTATCTGGTCAGCCGCGTGGCCGAGGGCAAAGAGAAGGACGGCGCCCGCTTCCGCGACTACTTCGAGCACGCCGAGCCGCTGCGCAAGATCCCCTCCCACCGCGCCCTGGCCATGCTCCGCGGGCAGAGCGAGGAGATCCTGCGCCTGGAGATCGCCTGGTCCGACGCCGAGGCCCGCGGCGAGAGCGACGAGCGCAGCGTCGGTGAGGCGGCCATCGCCCGGCGGTTCGCCATCGCCGACCACGGCCGACCGGCCGACGCCTGGCTGGCGCGCACCGTTCGCCTGGCCTGGCGGGCGAAACTCTCCACCCACCTCGACCTGGCCCTCAAGCGCCAGCTGCGCGAGCAGTCCGAAGAGGAAGCCATCCGCGTCTTCGGCGCCAATCTGGAGGATCTGCTGCTGGCGGCGCCGGCCGGCCCCAGGCCGACCATCGGCCTCGATCCGGGGCTGCGCACCGGGGTCAAGGTCGCGGTCATCGACGCCACCGGGGCCGTGGTCGATACCGCCACGATCCACCCCTTCACCAGCCGCAACAAAGACCCCGAGGGATCGCTCAAGAGCCTCGCTGACCTGGCCCGCAAGCACGAGGTGGGGCTGGTGGCCATCGGCAACGGCACCGCCTCCCGCGAGACCGACGCCCTGGTCGGTGAGCTGATCAAGCGCCACCCGGAGCTGGGCCTCCACAAGGTGGTGGTCTCGGAGGCCGGCGCCTCGGTCTACTCCGCCTCCGAGCACGCCTCGCGAGAACTCCCCGAGCTGGACGTCTCCCTGCGCGGCGCGGTCTCCATCGCCCGACGCCTGCAGGACCCCCTGGCCGAGCTGGTGAAGATCGAGCCCAAGTCCATCGGCGTCGGTCAGTACCAGCACGACGTCAATCAGAGCCACCTCGGGCGAAAGCTCGATGCGGTCGTGGAGGACTGCGTCAACGCCGTCGGCGTGGACGCCAACACCGCCTCGGCGCCGCTGCTCGCCCGCGTCTCCGGCCTCGGCCCGGGCCTGGCCGAGAAGATCGTCCAGCACCGCTTCGACAACGGCCGCTTCCGCACGCGCAAGGATCTCCAGGGGGTCCCGCGACTCGGCCCCAAGGCCTTTGAACAGGCCGCCGGCTTCCTGCGCATCCCCCAGGGCGACAACCCGCTGGACGCCTCCGCCGTCCACCCGGAGGCGTACCCGGTGGTCGAGCGGATCTGCGCCGAGACCGGCCGGAGCGTGGCCGATCTGATCGGCGACGAGGGCTTCCTCGGCGGCCTCGACCCGAAGGCGTACACCGACGAGCGCTTCGGCGAGCCCACGGTGCGCGACATCCTCGGCGAGCTCGCCAAACCGGGCCGGGACCCGCGCCCCGAGTTCCGTACCGCCGCCTTCCGCGAAGGGGTGGAGAAAATCCAGGATCTGGAACCGGGCATGGTCCTCGAGGGCACGGTGACCAACGTCGCCAACTTCGGCGCCTTCGTCGATATCGGGGTCCACCAGGACGGGCTGGTGCACATCTCCGCCCTCGCCCACGAATTCGTCCGCGACCCGCGCGACAAGGTCCGCACCGGGGACGTCGTCCAGGTCAAGGTCATGGAAGTCGACCTGGAGCGCCAGCGGATCGGCCTGTCCATGCGCCTCGACGACGACCCCAACGCCCAGGCCGAGGGGGGCCGCAAGGGGGCCAATGGCAAGGGCGCCTCGGCCGCCCGGGGCAAGGGCGATGGCTCCGGCAACAAGGCGACCGGGCGCGGATCGAAGAAGGGCAAGAAGCAGGAAAAGGCCGAACCCGCCACCGCCACAGCGCTGGCCGAGGCCTTCCGCAAGGCCCGCTCCTGAAGACCACCCGGTGGTTCCGGGGCGCGGCGGCCGGTCGCCGCGCCCCGGGGCGGCACTCCGGACGCAGGGCGGCGCCTTAGCCGCCCTGCGTCCCCCGCTCGGCAAGGAAGGCCTGCAGCGCCCGACCCGTGGGCGTATCCATGGCCGCCACCGCCTCCGGTGCCCCCGACCCGACGACGGACCCGCCGGCATCGCCACCCTCCGGGCCCAGGTCGATGACGTGATCCGCCTCGGCGATGACGTCCAGATTGTGCTCGATGACCACCACCGTATGCCCGGCGTCCACCAGGGCGTGGAAGACGTCGGTCAGCCGCTGCACGTCGGCGATGTGCAGCCCCACGGTGGGCTCGTCGAGCAGGTAGAGCGTCGGCGCCGCCTGTCTGGCCCGACCCGGTCCGCCGTCCACCGGCCGCGCCTTGGCTAGTTCGGTCACCAGCTTGAGCCGCTGCGCCTCACCGCCCGAGAGGGTCGGACTGGGCTGCCCCAGGCTGAGGTAGCCGAGCCCCACGTCACAGAGCAGGCGCAGGACGTGATGGATGCGCGGATGGGCGCTGAAGAAGGCCTGGGCCTCTTCGATGCTCAGCGCCAACACCTGGTCGATGCTGTGGCCGGCATAGCGAACCTGGCGCGTCTCCTCGTCGAAGCGGGTCCCGCCGCACACCTCACAGGGGACCTTCACGTCGGGCAGGAAGCTCATCTCCACCGTCTTCACCCCCTGGCCGCTGCACGCCTCGCAGCGCCCGCCCTTGGTGTTAAAGGAGAAGCGCGCCGCATCCCAGCCGCGCAGACGCGCCTCTTCCGTACCGGCGAATAGCCGGCGGATGGGATCCCAGATGCCCACGTAGGTGGCCGGACAGGAGCGCGGCGTGCGACCGATGGGCGTCTGATCCACCTCCAGGACCCGCCGCAGGTGCTCGGTACCGGCCACTGCCTGGCATCCCACCGGCTCGGGCACCGGCGCGCCACGCTTGCGGCCGAGCAGCGCCCGGACGCTGGGCTCGATGACCTCGCGCACCAGGCTCGACTTGCCCGAGCCGGAGACCCCGGTGACGCCGATCAGGCGGCCGAGCGGCAGCGCCACATCGACCTGCTGCAGATTGTGGCGGTGGGCTCCGGTGACCGTCAGCTGCGCGGCCGGGGCCTCGCTGCGGCGGGCCCGCGTCGGGTGGCGCGGCGGGTGGGCCAGGACCCGACCGGTGAGGGAGTCCGCATTGCCGGTCACCGCCGCCAGATCGCCCTCGGCGACCACGCGCCCGCCGTGGCGGCCGGCCCCGGGACCGAGATCGACCAGGTGCTCGGCGGCGCGGATGGTCTCCTCGTCGTGCTCGACCACCACCACGGTGTTGCCGGCCTCGGCCAGTTCGCGCAGCGCCCCGAGGAGCATGGCGTTATCCCGGGCGTGGAGGCCGATGGTCGGCTCGTCGAGCACATAACAGACCCCCTGCAGGCCCGCACCGAGGCTCGCCGCCAGACGGATGCGCTGCGCCTCGCCGCCGGAGAGCGTGGGTGCGGCGCGATCCAGGGTCAGATAACCGAGCCCCACCCGCTCGAGGAAGGCCAGGCGCGCGCGGACCTCGGCGATGACGTCGCCCCCGATGGCGGCCTCGCGGTCGTCCAGGCTCAGCCCCTCCAGCCAGGGCCGCAGCTCGGCCACCGAGGTGGCCGTGACCTCGGTGATGCTCCGCCCGTGGAAGCGGACCGCCCGCGCCACCGGGTTGAGCCGCCCGCCCTGGCAGGCCGGACAGACCCGCGCCGCCTCGAGCTCCGCTGCCTCGGCCTCGTCCGGGTCGCGGACCAGCAGCCCGGTGCCGTGGCAGCCGCTGCACCAGCCGTGGCGGGAGTTGAACGAGAACAGCCGCGGGTCCGGCTCAGCGAACCCCTGTCCGCACCCCGGACAGGCGCGGCGGGTGGACCACACCCGCTCCGCCTCGACACCCCCGTCCTGCGGGGCGATGCGCACGGTCCCGTCGCCGTGGTCCAGGGCCTCCTCCAGCCGCTCGCGCAGGGCCGCCTCGGCGTCGGGCTGCACCTCGAGGCTACCCAGGGGCAGATCGATGTCATGCTCCCGGTAGCGGTCCAGCCGCGGCCACTGCGCGGTGGGCTGGAGCTCACCGTCCACGCGCAGCGCCTCGTACCCGCGACCAGCGGCCCAGGCCGCCAGCTCCTTGTAGATGCCCTTGCGGGCCACCACCAGGGGCGCGTAGAAGACGATCCGCTGACCCCGGTAGTCGCGCAGCAGCCGCGCGGCGATCCCCACCGGCGTCTGGGCCTCGATGGCCACTTGACACTCCGGGCAGTACTGCACCCCGAGGCGCAGGTAAAGCAGGCGCAGGTAGTGGTAGATTTCGGTGAGCGTCGCCACGGTGGAGCGGTACCCACCCCGGCTGGTGCGCTGCTCGATGGCCACTGCCGGCGGGATACCGGTCACCGCCCCGACGTCGGGCCGCGAGGCCGGCTGCACCAGTTGCCGGGCGTAGGCGTTGAGCGATTCCAGGTAGCGGCGCTGGCCCTCGGCGAAGAGGATGTCGAAGGCCAGGGTCGACTTCCCCGAGCCGGAGACGCCGGTGACCACCGTCAGCCGATCCCGGGGGATGGTCACGTCGATGTTGCGCAGGTTGTGTTCGCGGGCCTGATGCACCTCGATCGCCGCCGGGGCGGGCGCGGTGTAAGGCGCCGCCGCCTCGGCAACGGCCGGGTGCTGCAGGGCCGCCGCGCCCGCACCCTCATCCGGCGCAACGGCCTGACTGGCCCAGTCGTCCGCCAGGGCGCGGCCGGTATCCGTAGCGTGGGCCGCCAGCTGCGCCGGCGTGCCGCTGGCCAGCAATCGGCCGCCCCCCTCACCGCCTTCCGGGCCGAGGTCGAGGATCCAGTCGGCGTTGGCGATCAGATCCAGGTTGTGCTCGATGACCAGCAGGCTATAGCCGGCGTCCACCAGGCGCTGGAAGGCATCGAGCAGCACCTGGCAGTCGCTGAAGTGGAGGCCGGTGGTGGGCTCATCGAAGATGAGTAACGTACCGGCGCCCGACTCCCCACCCTTGGCCTTGCCGCGCTCGGCCAGGTGCCCGGCCAGCTTGAGGCGCTGGGCCTCGCCGCCGGAGAGGGTGGGTACCGGCTGACCCAGGCGCAGGTAGCCGAGGCCCACGGCGCGCAACGGCTCCAGCCGACGGACCACCTCCCGGCTGTCCGCGAAGAACTCGACGGCCTCGTCAGCGGTCATCGCCAGGACCTCGTGGATGGAGGCGCGCCGCCCCTCGGGCCCCTCCACCTGCACCTCCAGCACCTCGGCGCGGAAGCGCCGGCCGTCGCAGTCGGGGCAGGCCAGGTAGACGTCGGAGAGGAACTGCATCTCCACATGCTCGAAGCCGGAGCCCTTGCACGTCGGGCAGCGGCCATTGCCGGCGTTGAAACTGAAGGCGCCGGCGGTGTAGCCCCGCTCCCGGGCCAGCGGCGCGGCGGCGAAGCGCTTGCGAATCGGATCCAGGGCGCCGGTATAACTGACCGGGCAGGAGCGGGCACTCTTGCCGATGGGCGACTGATCGACCAGGGCCACGGCGGTGATCGCCTCCGCGCCGTCGATGCCGTCGTGTTCGCCGGGGGCTTCAACGGCCTCGCCCTGTTGGCGCAGCAGTCCACGGTAGAGAATGTCTTCGGCCAGGGTCGACTTGCCGGAGCCGGAGACCCCGGTCAGACAGACCAGGCCGCCCAGCGGGATGGCCACGTCGATCCCCTGGAGGTTGTGGGCGCGGGCGCCGCGGATGGTCAGCGCGGGGCCGTCCGCAGCTGCAGCCTGGTGGGGGGCCGGCGAGGACGCGCTCCGCTTCTCCCCCGCGCCGTCGGGCCCGGCCGAGCGCGCGTCCCTGCGCGTACGGCCGGCGAGCCGCGCTTCGCTCAATTCCTCGCCAGCCCCCCACGCACCCGGGGCGCAACCATCCCGCCGGGAGACCCGCCGGCGGCCGGTCAGATAGTCTGCGGTGGCCGAATCCGCCGCATAGAGTTCCGCCGGGGCACCGTTGAAGACCACCCGGCCACCCCGCTCGCCCGGCCCCGGCCCCATGTCGATGATGCGGTCGGCGGCCGCCATCACCTGCGGATCGTGCTCGACCACCAGCAGCGAGTTGCCGGCGTCGCGCAGGCGCTGGAGGATCCCCACCAGCCGGTCCACATCCCGTGGGTGCAGGCCGATGGACGGCTCATCAAGGACGAAGAGGGTATTGACCAGCGAGGTCCCCAGCGCGGTGGTCAGGTTGATCCGCTGCACCTCGCCGCCGGAGAGGGTGCGCGACTGGCGGTCCAGGGTCAGGTAGCCGAGGCCCACCTCGTTGAGGTAGCCGACCCGGCTGCGGATCTCGTCCAGGACCGTGGCCGCCGCCTCGTCCAGCGGCGGCGGCAGCACCAACCCGTCGAAGAACTGCTGCAACCGCTCCAGGGGCAGGGTCGCCAAGTCGTGCAGGGTCAGCCCTGGCAGGGCCGCCAGCGCCGCGTCGTCCAGCTCCAGGTGGCGGGGCCGGAAGCGCTGCTCAGGGGCGAGGACGGCGTCGGCCTCCTGCCGCCCCCCGAGGCGGAAGTCGAGGGCCTCCGGCACCAGACGCGCACCCTGGCAGTCCGGGCACGTCCGATACGTGCGGTAGCGCGAGAGTTGCACGCGCACGTGCATCTTGTAACTCTTGCGCTCCAGGTAGTCGAAGTAACCGCGCACCCCGTACCACCTGCCCGAACGGCCCCAGCGATCTTCGCCGTCCCAGACCCACTGGCGATCCGCCGCGTCCAGCTCCTGCCACGGCACGTCCACGGCCACCCCGCGACGCCGCGCGGCGCGCAGCAGATCCTCCTGACACTCCACCGAGGCGCCGCCGCGGAACGGCTTGATCGCCCCGTCGGCCAGGCTGCGGGTCGGGTCCGGGATGACCAGATCGGGGTCGATCTCCATGTTCCGACCGAAGCCGCGGCAGGTGTCGCACGCCCCGACCGGGGAGTTGAAGGAGAAGAGTTCCGCCGTCGGCCGCGGGTAATCGCGATCGCAGCCGGCGCAGTGGAAGGTCGCCGAGTAGCGGCGCGGCTCGCCGGCGGGCTCGCGGTCCTCGCCCAGGGCCCAGACCTGGCAACGGCCGCGCCCCTTGTCGAGGGCGATCTCCACCGCCTCGATCAGCCGACCGCGGCGTTCGGCGTCGAGCCGCAGACGATCCTGGACCACCTCAACGCCGCCCGGGCGCTCGTAGATCCGAGTGTAGCCCTGGCTGGAGAGCATCTGGCGCAGCTCGTCCCGGTCGAGCCCGTCGGGCACCGCCACGAAGAAGGTCACCGCCACCCGGGTCCCGGGCGGCCAGGGGGCCGCGCCCTCGCCGGCGAGGAGCCCCTCGGCCACGGATTCCGGCGTATCCGGGCGCACCGGGCGACCGCAGCCGCTGCAGTAGGGCTGCGCGGCGCGGGCAAAGAGCAGCTTGAGGTGGTCGGAGAGCTCCGTCATGGTGCCCACGGTGGAGCGCGACGTGCGCACCGGATTGACCTGGTCGATGGCGATGGCCGGGGGGACGCCGTCGATGCGTTCCACGTGCGGCCGGTCCATGCGCTCGAGGAACTGCCGGGCGTAGGCGGAGAAGGTCTCCACGTAACGGCGCTGCCCCTCGGCGTAGACCGTGTCGAAGGCCAGGGAGGATTTCCCGGAGCCGGAGACACCGGTGACGACGATCAGCTCGCCGGCTGGCAGGTCGAGATCGAGCCCCTGCAGGTTGTGCTGGCGGGCGCCGCGGATACGGATCGGTTCGCGCACGGTCAGGCTTCCAGAGACAAGACGGCGCCGACAGCCCGGGGGCTGCCGACGCCGGTACGGTTCACGGGATGTCGTTCAGGCGGCGGAATCAGGCGTACTTCGCCTTCGCCTCCTGCCGACGGCGATGGAGCACCGGCTCGGTGTAACCGGAGGGCTGCTCCCGCCCCTTGAAGACCAGATCACAGGCCGCCTGGAAGGCGACGCTGCCGTCGAAGTCTTCGGCCATGGGGCGGTAGTTCGGGTCGCCGGCGTTCTGCTCGTCGACCACCTGGGCCATGCGCTTGAGGCTGTCCATGACCTGCTCCTCGGTCACCACGCCGTGGTAGAGCCAGTTGGCCACGTGCTGGCTGGAGATGCGCAGCGTGGCGCGATCCTCCATCAGCCCCACGTTATTGACGTCCGGGACCTTGGAGCAGCCAATGCCCTGGTCGATCCAGCGCACCACATAGCCGAGGATGCCCTGGCAGTTGTTGTCCACCTCCTGCTGGATCTCCTCGGCGCTCCAGTCGGTGCTCGGCGCCAGCGGCACGGTGAGGATCCGGCTCAGGTCGGAACGCCACCCCTCCCGGGCGATCTCGGCCTGGACGCCAGCCACGTCCACCTGGTGGTAGTGCACAGCGTGCAGGGTCGCCGCCGTCGGCGACGGCACCCAGGCACAGTTCGCGCCTGCCTTGGGGTGGCCAGCCTTGGTGTCGAACATCTCGCGCATCTTGTCCGGCTTCGGCCACATGCCCTTGCCGATCTGGGCCTTGCCCTTGAAGCCGGAAGCCAGGCCGACATCGACGTTCCAGTCCTCGTAGGTGGTCATGAAGGCGGCCCCCTTCATGTCCGCCTTGCGGATCACCGCGCCGGCCTCCATGGCGGTGTGGATCTCGTCGCCAGTGCGGTCGAGGAAGCCGGTGTTGATGAAGATCACCCGATCCCGGGCCTGCTGGATGCAGGCACGCAGGTTGACCGTAGTGCGCCGCTCCTCATCCATGATGCCCACCTTGAGGGTGGCACGCGCCAGACCCAGGGCGTCCTCGACGCGCTCGAACAGGTTCACGGTCAGCGCCACCTCCTCGGGACCGTGCATCTTCGGCTTGACGATGTAGACGCTGCCGGTCTTCGAGTTGCATACCTGTCCGAGCCCCTTGAGGTCGTGGACCGCGCAGAGGACGGTCATCATGGCGTCGAGCATGCCCTCGGGGATCTCGTTGCCGTCGCCGTCGAGGACCGCCGGTGTGGTCATCAGGTGACCGACATTGCGCACCAGCATGAGCGAGCGGCCCGGCAGGGTCAGCGAGCCGCCGTCCGGGGCCGTGTAGGTGCGATCCGGGTTGAGCCGCCGCGTAAAGGTCTCGCCGCCCTTGCTCACCGACGTCTCTAGGTCGCCTTTCATCAGGCCCAACCAGTTGCGGTAGACGCGCACCTTGTCCTCGGCGTCCACCGCGGCCACGGAGTCCTCGCAGTCCTGGATGGCGGTCAGCGCCGACTCCATGACCACGTCCTTGACGCCGGCCGGGTGATCCTGACCGATCGGGTCGTTCGGGTCGATGACGATCTCGGCGTGGAGGCCGTTGTGGCGCAGCAGGAGGGTGGCGGGGCGATCCGGCTCGCCGGTGAAGCCGACGAAGCGGGTCGGATCGGCCAGTTCGGTCTCACTGCCGTCGGCCAGGGTGATGACCAGCTGGCGCGGGTTGCCGTCGCTCAGCCGGTAGGCGGTAACCTCGGCGTGGAGCCCATGGGCCAGCGGGGCCACCTCGTCCAGGGTCTCGGCGGCCAACTCCATGACCTTTTTACCGCGAGCGGGATTGTACGTCTTGCCCTTGGCTAGCCCGTCGCTCTCGGGGATCATGTCGGTGCCGTAGAGGGCATCGAACAGGCTGCCCCAGCGCGCGTTGGCCGCGTTGAGCGCGAATCGCGCGTTATCGACCGGCACCACCAGCTGCGGCCCGGCCACGGTGGCGATCTCCGGGTCGACCCCGGTGGTGGTGATCTCGAACGCGTCCACTTCGGGTTCCAGGTAGCCGATCTGCTCAAGGAACGCCTTGTGATCGGATACCGAGAACTGGCCACGATGGTTCCGATGCCAGTCGTCGATCTGCCGCTGCAAGTTCTCGCGCTGTTCCAGCAACTCGCGGTTGCGCGGAGCCAGATCGCGGACGATGCCGCCGAGCTCGTCCCACACGGTGTCGGCGTCGATGCCGGTCCCCGGCACGATCTCGTTGGCCACCAGGTCGTGGAGTTCACGCGCCACCTGCAGGCCACCGACTTGAACCCGTTCGCTCATGGAAGTCTCCCTATTCAGCTTCGCGATCCGCGGATAAGCCGCGATAGTAACGCATCCAAGTCAGCCTGATCATCCGCCGTACGCCGCCCCGCTCAGCGTTCCAGCTGCGCCTCGAGCTCCTCGTAGAAGTCGCTGACCAGGCGTGCGTTATCACCGACATCCGCCTCGCCGCCGCGCGTGGCCGCGCGCGCATCGACCCGACGATGATCCCCGTCATCCTCGACCCGGATGACGATGTCGTGGACGATGCCCAGCCAGTAGCTGCGCGCTGTGGCCTCCAGCTCGCCCTGCATGTCGGTGCGCGCCACCGTCCACTCCAGGCCCAGCGCGGCGCTCTCGGCGGCACTAAGGATCTCGGAGACGTCGTGGGGGTAGTCCCGACCGGTGAGCTCGGGGTGCGCTTCGGCCTGGCGCTCGGCCACCGCCCCGCCGGGATAGTCCACGGCGCTGCCGGCGCGTTCACGGGCCGGTGCCAGGGCACGGAATGACGGCGGGTCGTCTTCGGTGGTGACGAGGTCGTGGAGGTTCGGCCCGAGGACGGCGCCATAGACCTTCGGCCCGGCGACCACCACCACTCCCAGCCCCAGAGCCAGTCCAGCCAGGGCCCGACCCCGCCCCCGCTTGCCGTGCAGACCGAAGGTGGCGACCAGCCCGACCCCACCGGGGATGAGGGCGAGGGCCCCGGCGACGAAACCGGCGGCGATCATCATCAGGGCCGAATCGAGTTCGACGGTATGGATACGGTACAACGGGCCGGCCAGCGCGGCCGCCGCAGCCCCGCAGGCTGCAAGCAGGACGGACGCTGTCGCCAACCGGGATACGGGCGCCTGAAACATGACCCCTCCTGCCGGATTTCCGGCCAATTATGCGGCCGGAGACGGCCGAGGCAAAACGTTCCAGGCGACGAGGGCGGGGCAGCGCCCAAGCGGACGCCGCCCCGACCGGGGACGCGGGAGTGCTTCGGGGTTGGTTACTGCAGACGCCCGGAGAGCACCGTCTCAACCCGACTGCGCTTGAGCGGGCGGAGGTTGCGCACGACCTCGTCGCGGCACTCCGGATCCATGCGCTCCAGCACGCGGGCCAGCGTGTTGAACGGCAGGCGGTTGGCCAGCCGAGCGGCCGGCCCGCGCTCCATGTGCTCGAGCACGCTGGCCTGCGCCTCGGGGCGCATCTCCAGAAAGGCCGCCAGGCCCTCGCCGTCCGGCATGGCGCTCAACGCCGCCGGCCGCTCGGCCGGAGCCATCTGCACGATCCGCCGCGCGGCGGCTGCAGGGAGGCGATCTGCGTACTCGGCACGGGCCGTTACGCCGAGGCCATGCTCGTGATGCTCGGTGGTGATGCTCATCTCTCTGCCTCCTGTCTGTCCGGGTGCCCGACCCGCGGCACCGGAGACAGAGAGACGGCGGAGGATCCGTCAGTAGGCCGGTACCCCGGGGCGGGCGTTGGTTCGCGGTACAACGTCGTTGTTCGACGTACTGCCGTTACCGTCCGGCATGACGGTCTCCTCGTGTGGCTGACACGTGTTGCGAAATTTAGGGGGCACCCCGCTTGCTGTCAAGCGTCACCCCGCGCCGACAGGCGATCTTGACCCCCTATGCTGCGGCGGCTACTATCCGCGGTTTAACATGCTCAAGAACGCGGCTGAGTGTCGCAGAGGGTCACCATGAAGAAAGACATCCATCCTGAGTACCGTGAAGTCGTTTTCCAGGACATCTCGACGGACTTTTCCTTCCTGACCCGCTCTACGGTCAAGACCGACGAGACCATCACCTGGCAGGACGGCAACGAGTACCCGCTGGTCAAGATTGAGGTCTCCAGCCGAAGCCACCCGTTCTTCACGGGCAAGCAGCGTGTGGTCCACTCTGGTGGCCAGGTCGACCGCTTCCGCAAGCGTTTCGGCATGACCCGGGGCAGCTCCAGCCAGTAACCCCGGGCCGCCTGCACCGGGCGCGGTCTCCCAAGGCAGCAGCGGAGGGGCATCATGACGTCGAAAACCGTCACCGTCACCGACAACACCACCGGTCACAGCATCGAGATGCCCATCCGCGAGGGGACGCATGGGCCGGGCGTCGTCGATATCCAGAACCTCTACAAGGAGTTCGGATACTTCACGTACGATGCCGGCTTCACCTCGACCGCGAGCTGCCGCAGCGACATCACCTTCATCGATGGTGAGAACGGCATCCTGCTCTATCGCGGTTACCCCATCGAAGAGCTCGCCGAGAACAGCAACTTCCTCGAGGTCTCCTACCTCCTGCTCCACGGCGAGCTGCCGACCAAGGACGAGCTGGACCAGTTCAACCGGGCGGTCACCGAGCACGCCATGATCAACGAGTCGTTGAAGGACTTCTTCGACGGCTTCCACTACAACGCTCACCCCATGGCCATGCTCACCGGCGTGGTGGCGTCCCTGTCGGCCTTCTACCACGACGCCATCAAGCTCGGCGACCCGCGCAACCGGATGCTCACCTGCCACCGCGTGCTGGCCAAGATGCCGACCATCGCCGCCGCGGCCTACAAGCACATGGCAGGCGAGCCGTTCGTCTACCCGCTCAACCGGCTCTACTACACCGAGAACCTGCTCAACATGCTGTTCTCGCGCCCCACGGAGCCGTACGAGATCAACCCGATCCACGCCAGGGCACTGGATCAGCTGCTGATCCTCCACGCCGACCACGAGCAGAACGCCTCGACCTCCACGGTCCGCCTGGCCAGCTCCACCGGCACCAATCCGTTCGCCTCCATCGCCTGTGGTTGCGCTGCGCTGTGGGGGCCCGCCCACGGCGGTGCCAACGAGGCGGTGCTGAACATGCTCCACGAAATCGGCGATATCAGCCAAGTCCCGAAGTACATCGACAAGGCCAAGGACAAGGACGATCCCTTCCGTTTGATGGGCTTCGGCCACCGGGTCTACAAGAACTTCGACCCGCGGGCGCGGATCATCCGCAAGACCTGCCACGAGGTCCTCAACGACCTGGGCATCGAGAACGACCCGCAGCTGGAGCTGGCCATGGAGCTCGAGGAGCGGGCGCTGGAGGACGATTACTTCGTCGAGCGCAAGCTCTACCCCAATGTCGATTTCTATTCGGGGATTATCTATCGGGCCCTGGGCATCCCCACGGATTTCTTCACGGTGATGTTCGCCCTCGGCCGCACCCCCGGGTGGTTAGCCCAGTGGAACGAGATGGTGGCCGATCCGGAGCAGCGCATCGGGCGGCCACGCCAGCTCTACACCGGCGCGGCGCGGCGGGAGTACATCCCCGTCGATCAGCGCAAGAAGGGTTAAGACCCGCCCCGAGGGCGCACTCCGGGCCGTTCCCCGGGGCCGCGCCGCCGCAGACACCGGGGCGGGAGCACCCGACGGCCCCGGGGCGTTGCTACTCCTCTCCCACCGCCTCCTCCAGCAAGGCGGAGACCTCCGCCACCCCGGCGCGCTCCATCGCCCCTCCATGCACCTCGCTGCGCGGCGGCTCCCGTAGCCCGGCCTCCGAGAAGACCGTCAGTTCCACCTCGGTATCCCCGGCCAGGAACCGGAACATGGGCTGGATGGACCAGCCGTCGCGGCCGAAGCGCAAGCGCCGCTCATCGGACTCGAAGGGGATCCGCCGGTCCATAAGGAACATCAAGACCGTCTCGGGGGTATCGGCAAACAGGTGCAACTGCACCGGCGATTCAGTATCCGCGGTGCCGGAGAGCACCGGCCCCACCAACCGCGGGCGAAAATCAGCAAAGAACGACATGGCCTCCAGGGCGCGCTGGCGCAGGTGGCGCAGCGCCGCCTCATGCTCTTCGCCGCCGAAGACGGCACGATACTCCAGCAGCGCGTCGTGGATCTCCTGATTGCCGGGGAGGTTGCGGGTATTGCTGGCACCGAGGCGCTCCGCGGCCTTCCGCTTGGCGGCGAAGTAGTCGCGCACCCCGTCCTCGGCCATCAGCCGCGCCGCCTCGCGAATCAGACTCAAGCGCATGCGCTCATCGCGTTGATGGTTGGCTCCTCTGCGTCCCATAGCTCCTCCCCCTGCTCCGGCAGTCTGTTGGCACCCGCCTAGAAGAGTTCCCGCTCCGTGTGCTCATCACCACGCTGCCGGCGATCGCTGTCGTCACGGACCGGGACGGTCTCCTCGCGGAAGGTCTCGAAAATGGCGTCAGGGTTCTCGGAGCTGGTGGCCCGCCCCGACTCCGGGTCGATGCGCACCGTGACCAAGCCGCCCGGGCGCGGCATGGGGCGCTCCTCGACCCCGTCGAGGGCTACGGACATAAAGCGGGCCCAGATGGGCAGGGCGGCCGAAGCACCGGTTTCGCCACGCCCCAGGCTGCGCTGGTCGTCGAAACCGATCCACGCCGTGGCCACCAGATCCTGGTTGTACCCCACGAACCAGGCGTCGCGCAGATCGTTGGTGGTACCGGTCTTGCCGGCCAGGTCCCCGCGATCGAGCACCCGCCGCACGCCCCGTCCGGTGCCACGCTCAATGACGTCGGCGAGCATATCGCTGATCAGCCAGGCGTTGTCTTCCGGCAGGACACGCTCTGCCGGGGGCGGCAGATCGAACAGGCCAGTGCGGTCACCGGGCACCGAGGCCATGGGCAGGTCGTCACGGCAGAGCTCACACGCCTCCGGAAACTCGGGCTCGAAGACCACTTCACCGGCGCCGTCTTCCACCCGCTCGATGATATTGGGGAAGACGCGGTAGCCACCGTTGGCGAACGCCGCAAAGGCGTTCGACATCTGCAGCGGAGTGGCGCTATTGCTGCCCAGCGCCAGGGAGAGATCCCGCGGCAGGCTCTCCGGCGGGAAGCCCATACGCACGGCATGGGCGATAGTCGGGTCGATCCCCACATCGCGCAGCACCCGGATCGACACCAGGTTGCGCGAGAAGACCAGGGCCTCGCGCAGCCGGGTCGGGCCATAGAACCGCCCCGAGTAGTTGCCGGGGCGCCAGTAGCTCTCCAGGGCGTCGTCCCGGAAGACCACCGGGGCGTCGTTGACCAGGGTGGCCGGCGTGTAGCCGCCTTCCAGGGCCGCCGAGTAGATGAACGGCTTGAAGACCGACCCCGTCTGACGCCGCGCCTGGACCGCCCGGTTGAAGGAGCTGAGGCGGAAATCGAACCCACCGGCCAGGGCCCGCACGCGCCCGTCCAGCGGATCCTGGGCGACCAGCGCGCCGGAGACGTCGGGCACGGCGCTGAGCGCCGCCCGCCCCTCGCCCTGCGGCATCACCCGCACGATATCGCCGACCTCGAGCACGTCACCCGCCTCTTCCGGGGCCGGGCCGCGCCGATTGGCACCCCGGTAGGCACGCGCCCACTCCATGGTCTCGAAGTCCACCTGCAGCACCCGCCCGCCCCGGGGCCAGACCCAGGCCGCCTCGGGCTCTACGGCGAGCACCACGGCCGCTTGCAGGCCGCCGAACGGCGGGTGTTCCCCCAGCACCTCGTTCATGGCCGCCGGGTCGCCGACGGCCTGCGCGTCCATGCTGCCTTCGGGGCCCCGGTAGCCGTGGCGCTGGTCGTAATCGCGCAACCCGCTGCGCAGGGCACGGTTGGCCGCCTCCTGGCGGTCCTTCTCGATGGTGGTATAGACCGTATAGCCGCCGGTATACGCCTCCTCGGCCCCGTAGCGCTCGGTCATGGTGCGGCGGACCATCTCCCCGGCGTAACGGGCATCCACACGGCTGCGCGGGGCGTGCAGTTCCGCGGTTACCGGTGCGGCCATAGCCTCCTGATAACGCTCCGGGCTGATGAAGCCCTCGTTGAGCATCCGCCCAAGGACGTAGGCACGCCGCTGCAGGGCCAACCGGGGATTGCGGATGGGGTTGGCGGCCGAGGGCGCCTTGGGCAGACCGGCAATCATCGCCATCTGGGCCAGATCCAGCTCATCCAGGTCCTTGCCGTAATAGACCTGGGCGGCGGCAGCAACGCCGTAGGCGCGATTGCCCAGGTAGATCTTGTTGAGATAGAGCTCGAGGATCTCCTCCTTGGACAGGGTGCGCTCGATCTGCAGCGCCAGCAGGATCTCGTTGACCTTGCGCAGGATGGTGACTTCGCGCGAGAGGAAGAAATTGCGCGCAACCTGCATGGTGATGGTCGACCCCCCCGGGCCGAAGGAGCGCTCGCGGGCCACGTGGCTCACCGCCCGCGCCAGGCCCTGATAGTCGACCCCCGGGTGCTCGTAGAAGCGGTCGTCCTCAGCGGCGATGAACGCCAGCAACAGGTCCGTGGGGATGTCGTCGATATCCTCCGGTTGGCGGCGCTGCTCGCCGTACTCGGCGATCAGCTCGCCCTCGGCGCTGACAACACGCAGCGGCTGCTGGAAGCGCACGTCGCGCAGCGACTCCGCATCGGGCAACTGCGGAGCAAGCACCAGCAGGGCATAAGCCACCGCCGCGGCACCCAGCACGGCGCCGGAACCGACCAGGGTGAGGGTGCTGTAAAGGAGGATACGCAGGAATCGCTTCATCGGGGACGGGGCGCGGGCGCCTTGGCAAACTCTGTGGGCAGTATACTGACCACCTCTTGCACGGGCGAGTTCCCGGTTTATAGTAGGGGCGTCAATGCCTGCCGCCCGCCAGGGACCGGCGGCGGCACGGGAACCAGCGTCTCAGGGAGGAGACGGGATGCCCCTGCCCAGCACCGCGACGATCGGCGTCGCTGTGGCCGGACGTGCCGTACATGTCTGTCTGCGCCGGCGCAGCCGCTACGCCTACACCGCTGAAACCATCCATGCCCCGGGGGCGAACGGCCGCCGTGATGCCCTGCGCGCGGCCTGCCGGCGCCTGGGGGTCGGCCGCTCCCGGGCGGCACTGGCGCTGCCCGAGGGCCGCGTGCAGCGCCGCCTGCTCGCCTTGCCAACCCCCCTGCGCCGCTCCGAGTATCGGGCCGTGCTGCGTCTGCACGTGCGCCGTGCCCTGCCCGCCCCGGCCTCCGTCTGGCGTTACTGCCTCAGCAGCGAGCACCACCGGCCGCACCTGCTCGCCGCGCGCCATACCGACCTCCAGGCCGGGCAAACCCTGCTGCGCGACGCCGGCCTGCGACCGGTCGCACTCGTCGCCAGCCGCGACGCCCTGGCCCACGCTGCCGGGGCGCCCCCGCAGCCCCTGCCGGACACTCCGGGCGCCCGCCTGGCACGCGCCCTGGCCGAGGCCGCCCGCCGCCCCGGGCCCAACAACCTGCTGCACGCCCGGAACCCGAGCGCCCACGGCGCCGATCACTCCCTGCGCACCGCTGCCGGGGCGGCACTGGCCATCGGGCTGGCCGGTGTAGCCGCCCACGCCCACTGGGGTGCGCCGACGGGCAGCTTCGGGAGCCACGACGCCACCAACACCGCCGAAGATAGGTCGCCCTCGCCACCCCCTGAACCCGACCCGGACCCGGAGCCGCCGACCGCCGAACCAGCCCCCCCCGCCGAGCCGGCGTCACAGCTCCCCCCGGATCCCGCGGACGCACGGCGCCAGGCGATCCCCGGGTGGCTCGACACCCTGGCCAAGGCGCTGCCCGAGGGGACCCGCCTCAAGACGGTGGAGCTGGGCGAGACCCTGGCCATCGAGGCCGTTACCGCGCAACCCGAGCACACCGAGGCGTACCTGAACGCCCTGCAGGAGGCGGGCTTCGAGGCGGTTCACCTGGCGCAGATGCGCCGCACCGAGCACGGCCTCCGCCGGCTATCCCTGCGGGGCCGACCGCAGCTCAGGGACGAGCCACCCGCCGCACCGCCCGAGACGACACTGCGTGAGCAACTCGGCGACCTCAGCCGAGAGCTCGAGGCCCACGGGCTGGTCCTCGAAGACCTGCACCGGCAAGAGGGCGACGACGACGAGGTGGTCGCCCGGCTGCACATCGCCGGCGAGTACGCCGCGCTGCGGGAGTGGCTGGCCGCGGAGGCCGAGTCGTCCCGCCGGCGCGGCGTGCACCGCCTGCACCTGCACGCCGCCGAGCCGCCCCGGCTCGAGGCGGAGGTGACCATCGCCCTGCACCCACCCGAGGTCCAGCCATGAGCGGTCGACTGCGATCCGGAGCGGCCGCGTTGCTATTGATCGCTCTGCCTGTCTTCGCGGCCCCACCTGATCCGTTTCAGGGTCGGGTGGACGAGGAGGGCGCAACCCGGCCGGAGCCCGCCCTGCGCACCCTGCCCCTGGTCCACGCCGAGGCTGCGCAGCTCGCGGAACTCCTGCGCGACGAGACCGGCGTGCTCTCAGAGAGCGGCCACGCCAGCGTCGATGAACGCACCAACACGCTGATCCTCCAGGACACGCCGGCCCGCCTGGAAGAGGCCGAACAGCTCGTCCGCGAACTCGATCGGGCCAACCGTCAGGTCATGATTGAGGCGCGCATCGTGTTGGCCTCGGGGGAGTACTCCCGGGAGTTGGGCAGCCGACTGGGGCTATCCAGCGAACGGGGCGACGGCCACTTCGCCTTCGACAGCCTGCCCGGGAGCAACGACGCGGCTGTGGGCGACGGGCTTCTTGCCGAGCTGCCGCCGGTGGGCGAAGGCGCGCGGCTGAGCGTCTCAGTTGGCGAGGTGGGCGAGCGGCTGCTACAGCTCGAACTCTCGGCGATGGAGGCCGAGGGACACGGGCGCGTGGTCTCCAGCCCGCGGGTCCTGACCACCGAGCGCCAGGCCGCCCGCATCGAGCAGGGCGTCCAGATCCCCTACCAGGAGACCGCCGAGTCCGGTGCCACGGCGGTCGCCTTCCAGGACGCTGCCCTGTCCCTGACCGCCACCCCGCAGGTGACCGAGGACGACGCAGTCTCCCTGGCCCTGCGCGTCACCAAGGACGCCGTCGGCCAGATCTACGAGGGGGTTCCCAGCATCGACACCCAGGCCGTGACCACGCACCTTCGAGTCCAGGCCGGTGAGACCATCGTCCTCGGCGGAGTCCGCGAACACGAACAGCGCAAGCAGCGCCAGAGGGTCCCGTGGCTCGGAGAACTGCCTCTCATTGGCTGGCTGTTCCGCCAGCGCATGTCCGAGCAGAGCCACCATGAGCTGCTGGTCTTCGTCACCCCGCGCCTGGTCGAGGACGGCCCGTCCTCATCGACGGCCGTTGACGACGCCGCCCCCCGCCCCCACATTGACTCACCCAGCCGAACAACCGAGGACGATTGGTGAGCCTGCACACCACCCCGCCACGCCCCTGCGCCGTGACCGAGACCGCCAGCCGCGGCCGCCGGCACGAGGAGCCCCACCCCGGGCATCGCAGCGAGTTCCAGCGCGACCGCGACCGCATCATCCACTGCGGCGCCTTCCGGCGCCTGGAGTACAAGACCCAGGTCTTCGTCAACCACGTCGGCGACCTCTACCGCACCCGGCTGACCCACACCCTAGAGGTGGGCCAGATCGCCCGCACCAGCGCCCAGGCCCTGGGTTTGAACATCGATCTGGTCGAGGCCATCGCCCTGGCCCACGATCTCGGTCACACCCCCTTCGGCCACGCCGGCCAGGACGCGCTGGCCGGGCGCATGGAGGGGCTCGGCGGGTTCGAGCACAATATCCAGTCCCTGCGCGTCGTCGACGACCTGGAGAAGCGCTACGCCACCTTCGACGGGCTGAATCTGACCTTCGAGACCCGCGAGGGGCTGCTCAAACGCTGCACGGTCGAGCGCGCCCAGCAACTCGGGCCCGTCGCCGAGCGCTTCGTCCACGGCGGTCAGCCAACCCTGGAGGCGCAGCTGGTCAATGTCTGCGACGGCATCGCCTACAACAGCCACGATGTCGACGACGGCCTGCGCTCCGGGCTGATCAGCGTCCCAGAGTGCCGCGAGACGACCCTGCTCGGCCCCCTGTTCGCCGAGGTCGAGACCGCTTACCCCAACCTGGACGAGCGCCGCACCATCTATGAGGTGGTCCGGCGCATGATCAACGTGCAGGTCGAGGACCTGATCCGCGAATCCGCCGCGCGCATCGACGCCGCCGCACCTGCCGACGTGGAGGCGGTGCGCCGACACCCGGGACCGCTGATCGGGTTCAGCGAGGATATGGCCCGGCGGCACCAGGACCTGAAGGATTTTCTTTTCCAGCGCCTCTATCGCCACTTCCGGGTGGCGCGGATGGTGCGCAAGAGCCACGCGGTGGTTCAGGGGCTGTTCGACGCCCTCCTCGACGAGCCACAGCTGATGCCGGACCAGCCCCGCGACGCAGCCCATCGCGGAGAGGCCCGCCACGGCCTGCCCGGACGGGCCCGTGCCGTGGCCGATTACATCGCCGGCATGACCGACCGGTTCGCCATCGAAGAGTATCGCCGGCTGTTCCGCCCCGAGGAGCTGACCTAGACCGCCTCGACCAGGGTGTCGGTCAGCGCCTCCGGGGCAAACTCGCCGGTGACCACGGCATCGCCGACACTGCGCAGGAGCACCAGGCGCAACTGGCCACCCCGGTTCTTCTTGTCGACACTCATCAGCTCACGGAAGCGGGCCTCGGGGATGGCGGGCGGCCGCGTGGGCAGGCCGAAGGCCTCAAGCAGGGCGATGGTGCGCTCCAGCCCGTTGCGCTGCAGCCAACCCAGGCGCACCGACATGCGCGCCGCCATGACCATCCCGGCCGCCACGGCCTCGCCGTGGAGCCAGGTGCAGTAGTCGGTGTAGGTCTCGATGGCGTGGCCGAAGGTGTGGCCGAGGTTGAGCAGCGCACGCTCACCGGCCTCCCGCTCGTCAGCGGCGACCACCTCGGCCTTGTTGCGGCACGACTCGGCCACGGCGTGGGCCAGGGCCTCGGGGTCGCGGCGCCGCAGGGCATCGACATGCGCCTCGAGCCAGTCGAAGAAGGCGGGATCGCGGATCAGGCCGTACTTGACGACCTCGGCCAGGCCGGCGTTGTATTCGCGCTCGGGCAGGGTGGCGAGGACCCCCGTATCCGCCACCACGGCACGCGGCTGGTGGAAGGCGCCGATCATGTTCTTGCCACGCGGATGGTTGACCCCGGTCTTGCCGCCCACCGAGGAGTCGACCTGGGCCAACAGCGTCGTGGGCACCTGGATGTAGCCCACCCCGCGCTGGTAGGTAGCCGCACAGAAGCCGGCCATATCACCGACCACGCCACCGCCGAGGGCGATCACCGTGGCCGAACGGTCGAAGCGCCCCTCGATCAAGGCGTCATAGACCTGCTCACAGGTCTGCAGGGTCTTGTAGCGCTCGCCGTCGTGCAGGGTCACCGACTGCACCTCGGCACCCGGAACGGCCAGGCGCTCGGCGTAGAGCGGTGCCACGGTCTCGTTGCTGACCAGCAGCGCCCGATCCGCCACCAGATGCTCGGCCAGCACCCCCTGATCCAGCACTCCGTCCCCGATGTAGATCGGGTAACTGCGCTCCCCGAGCTCGACCCATTGTGTCCGCATGCCCGCTCCTGCTGCCTGTCCGCTCTCGTTCATCCGTCTCATCGTCATCGACTAGGAGGGCTGCCCCTGCAGCGCCTCGACGATCCGCCGCGCCACGCTCCGCGCCCGCCCGCCGGTCGTCTCCACCACCACGTCGGCCACCTCCCGGTAGAGCGGATCCCGCTCGGCGAGCAGGCTCTGCAGCCGCGCCTCGGGGTCGTCACTCTGCAGGAGCGGACGGTTGGTGTCGTGGCGGGTGCGCTGCAGCTGCACCGATACCGGCGTGTACAGGTAGACCACCACCCCCCGCGCGCCCAGCAGGTCACGGTTGGCCGGCGTCGTGACCGCACCGCCGCCGGTGGCCACCACGACGCCGTCCCGGCCCGTCAGCTCGTCGATCACTGCCGCTTCGCGGGCCCGGAACCCGGCCTCGCCCTCGATATCGAAGATCCACGGGATGCTCACCCCGGTGCGCGCCTCGATGGCGGCATCGCTATCGATGAACTCCAGACCCAGCAGGTTGGCCAGCTCGCGCCCTACAGTGCTCTTGCCTGCCCCCATGGGGCCGACCAGAAAGATCCGCGACGGTGTTCTCCAGTGTGCCATGACGGCACTTTACCACCACCGACACGGGGCTCGGTATGGCAGAGTAGGCGGCCATGGATCCGCAACAAACGCGCCAAGGCCGTCAGCACATCCTCTTCGACGCCGACCGCATATCGACCCCGGACGCCGAACTCTTCGAGCCGGACGCCCTGGCGCGTTCCGGCCGCATCGCCGGGCGGCCGGGCGGCGGCCGCGGCAGCGCCTGTTTCCTTCAGGTCGGCGGGATCCCGGCGGTCCTGCGGCCCTACCGCCGCGGCGGACTCCTCGGCCCGCTGCTCGGCGACTGCTATGCCCGGGGCCGCCTCCACGCCTCGCGCCCCTGGCGCGAATGGTGGCTGCTCGCCCAACTCCACGAGGAGGGCTTCCCGGTGCCCGCCCCCCTGGCCGCCCGCGTGCGGCCGGCGGGGCCGTGTTACCGCGCCGAGATCCTCATCGAGCGACTGCCCGCCGACACCCTGACCGAGGTCCTGCGCCGCGGACCGTTACCCGCCGAGCGCTGGTACGCCATCGGCGCCTGCATCGGTCGACTGCACCGGCGCGGCCTGGATCACGCCGACCTGAACGCCCACAACATCCTGCTTACCGCCGACGGCACCATCCATGTCATCGACCTGGATCGGGCTTGCCTGCGCCCGCACGGCGGCCACTGGACGCGCCGCAACCTCGCCCGCCTGCAGCGCAGCCTGACCAAGATCGCGCGCAGCGACGACGCCGTGGAGCCGGTGCCGGAAAACCACCTGGCCGCCCTGCGTCAGGGCTGGCACAAAGCGCTTGAGGAGTCCGCCTAGCGATGCCCCGTGATCCTTCCACACCGCCCGACTCGGTCTGCCTGCTGCGCCTGTCGGCGATCGGCGACTGCAGCCACGTGGTCCCCGTCGTACAGACCCTCCGTCAGCACTGGCCGGAGACCGCGATCACCTGGGTGATCGGCAAGACCGAATACCGCCTGTTCGGCGACCTGCCGGGGGTGGAGTTCATCGTCGTCGACAAGGGCGACGGGCTGTTCGGCGCCGTGCCGAAACTCCGCCGGGACCTGGCCGACCGCCGTTTCGACCTGCTGCTGCACATGCAGGCGTCGTGGCGGGCCAACCTGCTCTCCACGGCCATCCGCGCCGACACCCGCATCGGCTTCGATCGCCCCCGCGCCCGCAACGGGCAGCGGTGGTTCACCCACCGCGCGATCGCCGGGCCGGCCCGGGTCCACGTCCTCGACGGCTTCTTCCAGTTCCTTGAGGCGGCCGGCCTGCAGGCGCGCACCCTACGCTGGGACCTCCCGGTGCCCGCCGAGGCCGAAGCCGAGGTGGCGGGACGGCTCCCCGACCAGCCGTTCCTGACCATCAGCCCGTGCAGCTCGATCCGCGCCCGCAACTACCGCAACTGGTCGGCCAGCCAGTACGCAGCGGTGGCCGAGTACGCTTATCAGGAGCACGGCCTGGCGCTGGTCTTGACCGGCGGCCCCACGGCGCTGGAACGGGAGTACGCCGACGCCATCACCGCCCTGACCAGCGCACCGGTGGTCGATCTGGTCGGCGCCACCTCGCTGAAAGGGCTGCTAGCCGTCCTGCAACGCGCCAGCGCCTTCGTCGGCCCCGATTCCGGGCCGCTCCACCTGGCCAATGCCAGCGGGGTGCCGGTGGTCGGGCTCTACGCCACGTCGAACCCGCAGCGCACGGGCCCCTACCTGAACCTGGACTACGTCGCCAACCGCTACCCGGAGGCACTCAAGGCGGAGCTCGGCCAACCGGTGGAAGCGGTCCGCTGGGGACGCCGGGTGCGCGACCCCGAGGCCATGGACTGGATCACCGTGGCCGATGTGGCCGCGCGGCTGGACGCGGCGCTGGCCGACCGCGGCGCATCCGGTCGGTCCGCCGCGGCAGGCAGCTAGCCGCGGCTGCGAATGCGCGCGATCAGGTCCGTGGTCGATGCGCCGGCGAGCAGGGGCAGGACCTCCACCGAGCCGCCGGCGGCGACCACGACGTCGTGGCCGGCGATCTGCTCGGGCTGATAGTCCCCACCCTTGACCAGCCGGTCCGGCAACACCGCCTCGATCAGCCGCGCCGGGGTGTCCTCGCTGAACGGCACCACCCAATCCACCGTGTCCAGGGCGGCAAGCACCGCCATGCGCTGCGCCAGGGGCGTGACCGGCCGTTCCGCCCCCTTAAGCCGCGCCACCGAGGCATCGTCGTTGACCGCCACCACCAGCCGCTCGCCGCGCCGGCGGGCCCGCTGCAGGTAGTCGACATGACCGGCGTGGAGCAGGTCGAAGCAGCCGTTGGTCATGACGATCCGTTCGCCCGCCGCACGGGCCTGGCGCACCGCTGCCAACAGGCCCGGCTCGTCCACCACCCCGGAACCCGCTGCCGGGGCCGGGCCACCGCCCAGCGCCGCCTCCAGCTCTGCCGGGGTGACCGTGGCGGTCCCCAGCTTGCCCACCACGACTCCGGCGGCCACGTTGGCCAGAGCCGACGCATCGGCCAGATCCACCCCGGCGCCCAGGGCAGCGGCGAGCGTGGCGATCACCGTATCGCCGGCACCCGTGACATCGAAGACCTCTCGGGCCCGGGTCGGCAGATGCACCGCCACCCCCTCCCGCGGGGCGAGGGTCATCCCAGCCTCGCCCCGGGTCACCAGCAACGCCTCCAGCTCCAGATCGGCCGCCAGTTGCCTCGCCCGCTTGGCGATCTCATCGCCATCGGCGCACGGCCCGACCACTGCCTCGAACTCCGCCAGGTTGGGCGTCAGCAGGCTGGCACCGCGGTAGCGACGGTAGTCCGCCCCCTTGGGGTCGACCAGCACCGGCCGCCCGGCTCGGCGGGCGGCCTCGATCAACCCGGCCGGATCGGGGAGCGCCCCCTTGGCGTAGTCGGAGAGGACCAGCACCGCGGCATCGGCCAGGGCGGGCTCGAGCAGGGCCAGCATGGCGGCGTGGTCGAACCCCGGGAAGCCGCGTTCGAAGTCGAGGCGGATCAGCTGCTGGTGTCGACTGATCACCCGCAGCTTGGTGATGGTGTCAGCGCCGGCGATGCGGTGGAATCGCTGGCCAACACCAGCAGCCTCGAGCAGCTCCGCCAGCCGGTCGGCTGCCTCGTCGCTGCCGGTCGGGCCCACCACCTGCGCCTCGCCACCGAGGGCGGCCACATTGAGCGCGACATTCGCAGCACCGCCCGGACGCTCCTCGGCGCCATCGACCCGCACCACCGGGACCGGGGCTTCCGGTGAGATGCGCTGGGTCGCCCCATGCCAGTAACGGTCGAGCATCAGATCGCCGGCGACGACGACCCGGACATCGCGGAAACCGGGCAGCGGGGGAGTCATGGGTGAGCGGGCATCCTGTCGGTGTACAGGTCGGGGATTATAGCCGCGCCGGCCCAGCCGACAGAAGCCGGGGCGCCGAGGTGTCAGGCGCAGCGCGTGTCCGTATCATGGGGAGTCCGTCACCCCACCGGAGGGCCCGCGGATGTTCCAGACACCCGAGCCGACTGCCGAACTGACCCTCTCCACCCCGGCACTGCTCTTCCCCGCCATCTCGCTGCTGCTGCTCGCCTACACCAACCGCTTCATGGGGCTGGCCTCCCTGATCCGCGACCTGGAGTCGAAGTACCGGTCCACCCACGACGTCTGCCTGCGCACCCAGATCGAGAACCTGCGCAAACGGGTCCTGTTGATCCGCAACATGCAGGTCGCCGGGGTGGCCAGCCTGTTCTTCTGCGTGCTGTGCATGCTGGTCCTGTTCGTCGGATCGATGCTCCTGGGCAAGGTCCTGTTCACCATCAGCCTGTTGCTGATGCTGGCCTCGCTGGGGCTGTCCCTGCGCGAGCTGCAGATCTCGGTGGGCGCACTGCACGTCCAGCTCCGGGATCTGGAGAACCGCCACGAGGAAGAGGGCCGTTGACGACCCGGGTGTGGCGCGTCAGTCGCCCACCGAATGGTAGGCCGGAATGGCCTCCTGCTGGATGAACAGCACGGCGGAACGGTGACGACTGGCCGGCGCATCGAGGTGGGCGTAAAACTCGGAGTGCAGCCGGCCGGCGGGGTGGAGATGGAGTTCGGCGCCGACGACGAAGGCTAGGGCACGGCGCCAGGCCACCGCGTGCTCGGCCCCGCCCGCCCCATCGAGCACGGACAGCGCATGCCCGACGGTGCGCAGTGTGGCCCCGGGGGCACGCTCGACCACCGCCTCGTGGATCAGTCCCACCACCAGGCTCTCGCGCGCGTCGCTCCCGGCAGGACTGGCGTGCAGGAGGGTACCCGCCCATCCCTGGGGGACCATGGCCGGCCCCATCCCCCGGGCCAGGTCGCGCAGATACGCCTCGTGGGCCTCGGGGAAGTCGGCCACGGCGCCGATCAGCCACACCCCGAGGAGATCGCCGAGCAGGTCCGGCCCCTCGCCAGACCCGGTGCCCGAGCGGCCCTTTAGGCTGACGCAGGTGGCTCCCAGGGCTGCGGTGGCATTCTCGTGGTGCAGGAACGGGGTGCCGGAGCGGTCCAGGCCGCGTTCAATGAGCAGCACCGGCGCCTCGAAGCGGTCCTGCTCCAGCAGGCCGAGCAGGGTGGCCAGGGCCACCGCCGGCTCCTCGTGCACCAGATCGACCACCGGCACCGATTCCCGGGAGCGCGGCGCACCGACCCGCACCGCCTCGCGGTAACCGGTCTCGCCGGCCCACGCCCAGAGCTGGGTGCGAAGCAGCTGGATGCGATTGGGGGGCGGTGTCTCTTGACTCACGAGGCAGACCCGGGTGGACTGTTGGTAATAGCCTACGTTGTGCCGTCGTCGGTTACAATCGGCAGTACGGTTAACAGCCAAGCGGGAGAGCATGGTGCCCGACCCCCAGACCCACGAACGCACAGATCTGGTGCAGCCGAATGCGGCAAACCGCTACGAGGTCACTGCCAAGGACCTGCCGGTCTGCTGCCCGTTGCCCGGCATGTATCTGTGGAACTCCCACCCGCGGGTCTACCTGCCCGTCCACGAGACCGGCAGCATGATCTGTCCCTATTGCGGTGCCACCTACGTCCTCAAGGATGACGACCGGCTCGCCGTCGAGATCGGCGGTCATCGGGAGTGGAAATAGGCCGACCGGCCTGGCAGCCCGGTAGCGGGCGGAGTGCACGATGCAAGCGGAAGACTTCGAGGAGTTCGGGCGTTCCGACGCCTGGTATCTCGTCTATAGCAAGCCACGCCAGGAGGAGCGGGCGTGGTGGAATCTGGACCACCAGGGGTTCCGCTGTTTCCTGCCTATGGCGCGGTTCCGGCGGCGGCGTCAGCGCCGCTATCAGACGGTCATCGAGCCGATGTTCCCGCGTTATCTGTTCATCCGCCTGGCCGCGGGGCTCGAGGACTGGAGCCCGATCCGCTCCACCACCGGCGTCAGCGGGCTGGTGCGCTTCGGCACCTGGCCGGCCCGCGTGCCGGACGGGCTGGTGGATACCATCCGGGCGCGCATCGAGGACGGTCACTGCGACCTGGCCCCCGAACCGCTGCAGCCGGGCGAGCGGGTCCGCGTCCTCGATGGCCCGTTCCAGTCCTACGAGGGGATCTTCCGCGCCTCTCGCAGCGACGAGCGCGTCATGATCCTGCTCGACGTCGCCGGGCAGCACACCACCCTGACCGTCTCGCAGCACCAGATCGAGCGCGCCTGAGCCGTCAGTCCTCGGCGGCGGGGATCTGCCCGCGCATCCGCCCCCAGGCCATCCCCAGGTACTCGTGGAAGGCGCGCTTGGTCATGTGCAGGGCGTGCACCGAGGGACGCACCCCGTGGCCCGGGTGCGTCCCGGCATCGGGCTCGTGGGCCCGCACGCGGTGCCGCGTAGGGGCCGGGATCGGCTCCAGCTCCTGCCCCCGGAACAGCCCCATGGCCCGCGGCATGTGCGAGGCCTCGGTCACCAGGATGATCGTGCCGGCATCGTCGGTCAGCCGCTCAGCCACCGCCTGGGCCTCCTCGGCGGTATTGCGCGGTTCCGCCAGGCGCTCGACGGCGCCGGCATCGAGGCCCACCTCGCCCATCAGTCGGTAGAGGACTTCGGAATTGGGGGTATCGCCCCGGACCGCGCCGCCGGTCAGCCATAGGGTGCTGTCGGGGAAGTGGCGCTGCAGGCGGACCCCTTCGAGGACGCGGGTCACGCCGTCGGCGTTGGCCTGGGCGGTAATGGGCAGCTGCGGGTCGAGCCGATGGCCGTGGCCGAGGACCACGATGTCGGTCACCGGCCCCTGCGTCTCGGCCACCCCGGCCGGGTCGAGCAGCGCCGGGTAGCGCTGCTCCAGCGGGGCCAGCAAACGGCTGGCGGTGGGCTCCCAACTGGCCAGGTAGAGGGCCACCACGGTGCCGATCAGCACCCCCCGGCCCCAGCGCCAGTAGCGGGTCAAGAGCAGGATCACGCCGAGGATACCGGCCAGCACCAGCAGGCTCAGCGGCATCAGCACGGCACCGGCCAGTTTGCTGATCACGAACACGTCTCGACCCTCCCTGTCCCGGAAATCGGGATTCAGACCATCTCCACCGGATCCACGTCAAGCGACCAGCGAACCTGTCGGGCCCCCTCCAGGCTGCCGAGCCCACCGCTCCACGCCACCAGGAAGCGCTGCAGGTCGATGCGCCGCTCGGCACGGACCATCAGCTGCGCCCGGTGGCGACCTTCCCGCCGCTCCATGGGGGCCGGCACCGGGCCGAGCAGCTCCACCCCGCCCCCCTTCCCGAGCCGGCTTCGACCATACTGCGCCGCCGACTCAAGGAACAGATAGGGGGCGTCGGCGTGCACCGACTCGGCGCGCAACAGGGCCAGCGCCGCATAGGGCGGCAGTCCGGCCGCCTGGCGCTCGGCCAGGTGCGCCTCGGCAAAGGCCGGATAGCCGCGCTCCAGCAGCGTGCGCAACATCGGGTGCTCCGGGTGGCGCGTCTGCAGTAACACCTCGCCGGGCTGCTCCCCACGCCCGGCACGCCCGGCCACCTGCACGACCAGCTGGGCCAACCGCTCGGTGGCCCGGAAGTCCGCACCGAACAGCCCCTGATCGACGTCGATCACCGCCACCAGGGTGACCGCCGGCAGGTGGTGCCCCTTGGCGAGCATCTGCGTGCCGATGAGCAGTTGCGCGTCGCCGCGGTGCGCCGCCGCCAGCTGGGCCTCTAACGCTCCGCGGCGGCGGGTGGTATCCCGATCAATCCGCAGCTGGCCCACCCCGGGGAAGAGCTCGGCGAGCGCCTCCTCAAGGCGTTCCGTCCCCGGCCCCAAGGGACGCAGGTCGGCCTCGCCGCACTCCGGACAGGCCGCGGGCACGCGCGCGGTATGGCCGCAGTGGTGGCAGCGCAGCTGGGCGCGGCTGCGGTGGTAGGTCAGCCGCGCATCGCAGCGGTGGCACCCGGCGACCCAGCCACAGGCGTGGCAGATCAGCACCGGGGCGTATCCGCGCCGGTTGAGGAACAACAGGACCTGCGACCCGGCATCCAGGTGCCGGCGCACCGCCTCCTGCAGCGGTGCCGAAATGCCGCCGACGAGGCGGCGGCTGCGGATGTCGACCAGCTGCACACTCGGAGCGCGGGCCAGCCCCGCCCGATGGGGCAGGCGCAGATGGGTATACCGAGCGCCGCGGGCATTGTGCAGCGACTCCAGCGACGGGGTCGCAGAGCCGAGTACCACCGGCACATCCAGGGTGCGAGCCCGCAGCACGGCCAGATCCCGCGCCGAATAGCGGAAGCCGTCCTGCTGGGCCAGCGAAGGGTCGTGCTCCTCGTCGACCACGATCAGTCCCGGACGGGGCAGCGGGGTGAAGATCGCCGAGCGGGTCCCCAGGATCACCGCCGCGTCGCCGTCTCGGGCCGCCAGCCAGGCCTCGGCACGGTCGGTGCCGGACAGCCCGGAATGGAGCACAACCACCGAGCCGCTCAGGCGCTCGCGCAGACGCTCCAGGAACTGCGGGGCCAGGCCGATCTCGGGCACCAGGATGAGCACCTGCCGCCCCGCCGCCAGGGCCCGAGCGGCCGTCTGCAGATAGACCTCGGTCTTGCCGCTGCCGGTCACGCCCTCAAGCAGGAAGGCCGCGTAGCCGTCGGCGGCGAGCATGCACTCCAGGGCCTGCTGTTGGTCGGCGTCGAGCTCCGGCCCGGGGCGCGGCGTCCGGTCCGCGCTGCCCTCGGCCTGGGCCGGGTGATACTCGCGGTGGAGCAGACCGGCCTGCTCAAGGAGGCGGCCGGCCCGCTGCCAGGCCGGCTGCTCCGCCACCAGCAACGCGTATGGCGCCGCGCCCCCCGATGCCAGCAGTCGGCGGCGCAGCTCTGCCTGCCGCGGCGCCCGGCGCACCGCACGATCGTCCTCGTGCAGCCGCGCGTCCAGGCGCCACCAGGCCACGGCCCTTCGGGCCGGCCGGCCCTGACGCAGTGGGCCCGGCAGCGCGGTAGCCAGGGCTGTGCCCAGCGGATAGCGGTAGTAGCGCGCCGCCCAGGTGAGCGTCTCCAGCAGTTCCGTATCGAGCAGCGGCTGCTCATCCACCCAGGCGCTGGCGGCGCGCAAGCGCGATGCCGGTAGATCCGAGCTGTGGCGAACCGCCACCACAATACCCACCGCGCGGCTGCGGCCCAGGGGGACCTCGACCCGGCACCCCACCGGTTCAGCCGGCCAGGCGCCGGGGGGTGGTCGATAGTCCAGCGCCTCTTGCAGGGGACGGGGCACCGCCACCTGAAGGATGGGCGGCGCGCCCGCCCCTTGGGGGTGACCGCCCTGGGGAGGCACGCTAGAGTCGTCAGCCATGGAGCCGGAAACCGCCATCACCGAATTGCAGGCCGCCGTCGAGCCGATCCTCCACGCCCACCCGCAGGGCATCACCGAGATGGCGCTGATGGATCGGTTGGCCGAGGCCGGGCACCCGCTCTTCACCCAGGGCGAACGCGGCCAGCCGGCTGCCCTCTACCGGGCCCACTTCCTTCTGTTCCACGCCCTTTACCGCCTGCGCGCGGCATTGGCCGAGGCCGGACTGGGGCTGGAGATCCACTGCCTGTGCATCCGCCTGCGCCGCCTGCCGGGGCAGGCGTCCACCGGTGGCGAGCTGATCGACGGCGACCCCCTGGCCGCCTTCTACCTCGATCCGACGAACCTGGAGGGCATGGACAACGCCGCCGTCGAACGGCTGATCGCCGACGGGCTGTGCCGAACCCTGGGCGCGGGGGATCGGGATGCGGACCTGGCCGAGTTGGGGCTCTCGCCCGGCGCCCGACCGAGCGAGATCCGGCGCCGCTACCGCCGCCTGGCCATGCGCCACCACCCGGACCGCGGCGGCGATACCGCCACCCTGCAGCGGATCAACGACGCTTACCAGCGCCTGATGGCCCGCTGACCCGCCCCGCGCGGTCCGGCCCATCCAGTCAGCCCCGCGCCGTGGGCCGCAGACGCCCGCGCCCGCGGTCCGGCACCATGCGGCCGAAGTAGAGGAAGCCCAGGGCGAGCCAGGCCAGGGTGATGACCGCGGCCAGGATCAGCACCGGAACCGGCCCGAACTGGTAGATCAAGGGCAGCGACGCAGCGGTGAACAACCCACCGCCGACGATGGGCTCAAAGAGCAGCTGCTTGTAGCCGAAGCTCTCCAGGGCGCCGGAGCGGTTATTGGGGTCGGCCATGCGCATGAGCAGCACGCCGGTGACCGTCACGCCCATCGATTGACCGAAGTCCCCCACACCACGCTCGAACCAGTCGAAGGGGATGACCCGCGGGGCGATCACCACCAGCACGAACAGCGACCAGGCGATCCCCGTGGCGGCGAGCAGCAGGAAAGGCACCAGGTGCTCACCCAGGGCGGTCAGCGACAGGGTGGCCAGGGCGGCCACGATGGTGAAATCCAGTGCCGTGCCGGAGATCCGCGACATGGTCCGTTCCGATACGTACTCGGCGTAGCCGGCCCGGGTGATGAGCACCTGGAGCAATACGCCGCCGAGCATGGCCATGGGGAACAGCGGCACGTGCTGGAGGATCTCGACACCGCCGTCCCGGGCCCAGGTCACCGCCTCGAACCACTGCAGGGCCGAGAGCATGCCCCACCCCAGGACGACCGCCAGGGCCACCAGGCCGAGGTGGACGGTGAGCGGATCGGTGGTCTGACTCTCCTGCTGGCGGTCGCGGCGCAGCACGTAGAGCTCGCGCTCGCTGAAGCGATCCTGGTCGCCACCCGGCCCGTGACCGTTCTCCGGGTTGTCGATAATCCCCCGGCGCACCGCCAGGTTGATCAGGATGGTACCGACCACGACGCCACCGACCAGACCCACCGTGGCCAGCCCCAGGGCCAGGTCCGCACCGGCGGCGAAGCCCAGATCCTCAAAGGTCCCGGCCATCCCGGCGGCCGTGCCGTGGCCACCTTCGAAGCCGATCTCGATCAACGCGCCGGCCATGGGGCTGAGACCGAAGACCGGCGTCAACACCAACAGCGCCAGCAGGATACCGACCACGTACTGCCCCCACGCCATGGTCTGCCCGACCACCACCTGGGGACCGGCCCGCAGCCAGATCTCGCGCACCCCGGGCAACGGCTTGCCGAGAAACAGTGCGGCGAAGACCACGCTGATCAGCAGGCCGGGGATGGCCGACCAGGTCTGATAGACGTAGTCCGGGAAGAGGCCCGCCCCGTCCTCGAACGGGCTGTCCATGAAACGGCCCAGCACCTCCGGGCCCAGCAGCAGCCCCGCGGCACCGGCGATGATCGAGGCGGGCAGGAACAGCCTCCGCGCCCAGAGTGTGTAAGCCCGCAGCACCGCGCTGGCCAGGACCAGCAGGCAGAGCAGCAGGATGGCGAGCAGGATCTCGGCAACGGCCATCGTGAGTCACCCCCGTTTGACACGACCCCGCATCCTACGAGGGCCGCGCCCCTCAGGGCCAGAGGGAGAGGCCCTTAGGTACCGGCGGCGAACTGCTCCATCGCCCAGGCGACCCGCTCCTCGGGCGTATGGTGCCGGCGCTCCAGGGCTTCGACGGCGCGCAGACGGGGCAGCAGCCCGCAACCGTTGGCGATCTGCACCGACAGGCCAGGGCGGGCGTTGAGTTCCAGCAGCTGCGGGCCACGATCACGGTCCAGGACCAGGTCGGCCCCCAGGTAACCGAGGCCGCTCATCTCCTGACACCGGGCGGCCAGCTCCAGCAGCGAGCGCCAGTCGGGGATATCGATGGCGTCCAGCGTGACCCCGGTGTCCGGGTGCTGATAGACCCGCTGGTCGTACTGCACCGCGTGGGCGCAGCGGCCGGTGGCGATATCCAGCCCGACCCCCACCGCCCCCTGGTGGAGATTGGCCTTGCCCTGGGAGTCCCGCGTGGAGAGACGCAGCATGGCCATCACCGGATAGCCGAGGAAGACCAAGACCCGGATGTCCGGGATGCCCTCGTAGGAGAGGGCCTCGAAGCGCGGGTCGAGGCGGATGCGGTCCTCAAACACCGCCGCATCCGGCATGCCGGCCAGCGAGTGCAGACCGGCCAGGGTGTTGGAGACGTGGCGCTGCAGGTCCTGCAGGGTCAATTCGCGCTCGCCGCTGGTGAGAAAGCGGTCACCGCGGCGGCCGGTCACCACCAGGATGCCCTTGCCACCGGCCCCCTTGGCCGGCTTGATGACGAACTCGTCGACCCCTTCGAGACGCTGGGCCAGATCGCGCACCTCGTGCTGATGGCGGATGGTGAAGCGCAGCGATGGCGTGCCGACCTGGTGCTCCTCCGCCAACAGCTTGGTACGCAGCTTGTCGTCGACCAGGGGGTAGAGCCGGCGGTCATTGTACTGGCCGATGTAGTGGACGTTGCGCCGGTTCATCCCCAGGATCCCGGCCTGCCGCAGGCGCCGGGCGGTACGCCAGTACCGGCGGAGGATCATCCCGAGGCCTCCCGGAAGGCACTAAAGCGCTTGAGCTCCACCAGCCGGTACCCGGTGTACTGCCCCATGAGCATGATCAGCGCCACCACCACCAGGTTGAGTTCGGGGAAGTTGAAGGTCAGATGCTCGGCCAGCGGGCGGCTCATGAGCAGGTACGCGGCCAGTGCCACCACCAGGCTCCCGGTGCCCTGAGTGAGCACCTCGCGGGCCCCCTCCTCCTCCCAGAGGATGGACATGCGCTCGATGGTCCAGGCGATGATGATGATCGGGAAGAACGCCAGGGTCATGCCGGTGGCAAAGCCGAGCTGATAGCCGAGCAGACTCAACAGGCCGATCATGAAGACCACGATCACGATGACCGTGGCGATGCGCGCAACCAGCAGCAGGTTCAGCCGCGATAGGTAGCCGCGCAGCAGCAGGCCCAGGGCGACGATGCCGACGAAGCTGATCAGCCCGGCGACCAACTCCGTCTGCAGGAAGGCCAGAGCGATCAGCACCGGCATGAATGTCCCCGAGGTGCGGATACCGACGATGATGCGCAGGAAGACCGTCACCAGGGCGCCCAAAGGCAGCAGGAGCAGGAGCTTGAACGCGGTCTGCTGCTCGATGGGCAGCTGATGCACGCTGAGCACGCTCATCACCCCGGACGCCTCCTCCATCTGCGCCAGCTGTTCCGCCGGCACACTCTGGCGGTTCATGGAGAAAGCCACCCGGGCGTTCTGTCCGCCGAACAGGTCGATGAGCGAGGCCCCGCCGCGGTGCCAGAGCAGAACGTCGTCGTCGACCCCCTGCTGCCCCGTGGTCAGATCGAACGGCAGCCAGTGGTCGTCGACGAAGATTTCCACGAGCTGCACCGGCGTCTGGTTGCGCCGCCCATCCTCCAACTCCAGGGCCAGCGAGGTCCGCGCCGGCACGCCGGCGTCGTGGAGCAGCCGCTCGATCACCTCGGCGCGGTCATAGTTATCCAGCAGCAGGTCGGCGGCGCCGTCCCGGCCGGTGCCGAAGGCGTAGATCAGCTGGCGCGCCAGGCTCTGCGGGCTGGCGGAGGTCTCCCGGGCACGCTCGAGGATCTGCTCGGCGGCGGTCTCCTCCGCCCCGGACCAATTGGGCGAGGCCGGCTCACCGGGCGGCTCTTCCAGCGGCCGGTCGCGGTGGTCGGAGCCGTCGGGCGTCGCGTGCACCTTGTAGTAGAGCGTCTGCTCGCCCTCGGCCTCGGCGATCGTCCACTCGCCGCGGACCACGCCGTCCTGCTCCACGGTGGAGAAGCCGTAACCGGGGGATGCGGTGTGCTCGAGCGAGAGCTCGAACCCCGGGGGACGATCGGGCACGTTGAAGCTGACCAGCACGGAGTCGCCCTGGGCCTCGAAGTCGATCCGCGCTTCGACCAGCCAGACCGGCTTCTGGGCACCGGGCACGAAGGGCACGCCGGTGTCGATGTAGCGCCACGCAGCGGTGGCGGTCCCCACGATGATCAGCAGCGCCACCAGCGCGAAGAAGACCCTACGGGCAGTCACAACCGCACCCCTCGAGTCCCTCACGCCGCGGCGGACCGCCCGGCCCGCCTACTCGTCCTCGCCGTCATCCTCGTTCTCCCCCGCCTCGTCATCGTCACCGTTCTCGTCCCCGTCGTCGTCTTCGGTCTCCTCGTCGTCCTCGTCCTCGTCCTCCGGAATCTCCTCGACATGGTCATCGGCGTCGATGGCGTCGAGGTCGTCGTCATCCGGGGTCATGGGCTCGGTGGCGCGCTCCAGGCCGACATCCACCACGGCCACGTCGCGCAGCACATCGCGCCCGATCAGCACCGGAAAGGTCAGGTGGCTGCGGTCGGTCAGGGTGAATTCGGCCACCTCGGAGAACTCACCGATGGTCACGTGCAGTTCCACCACCGGCCGAGATTCCTCCCCGGAGGCCTGGACGATGCTGGCGCTGCGCACCTTGGGACGCTCGATGGCGATCCGGCCATCGCCCTCCGGGTGGATCATCTCGAAGCGAACCCAGGGGTCGCCGTCGCGTTCGAACTCTTCGATCTCGCGGGCATCCACGGAGGAGGTCGAGGCACCAGTATCGATCCGGGCATCGAAGAGCAGCCCGGGCGGATCCAGCTGGAGCTCCTCAATCTCGCCGAAGACGAGCATGCCGTCGGCACTGAGCTCCTGATCGGACTGGAGCTGGTCGTCGGGACAGCTCGGCTCCGGGCAGTCCGACTCGCCCAGATCAACGGGGCGCAGCGGCACCAGCCAGCGGTTCGCCGTCTGTGCCTCCATGGCACCGGCGATCCGCGCCAGCTGCGCCTCGCGCGCTACTCGTTGGGACTGCTCGTGGGCGTCGGCCAGGGCCTCCAGACGCTCATCCACGCCGTCGAAACGCTGTTCGAAGCGCTCCGTCTCAGCTTCTTCGATGAGCAGGTAATCCGGGGCCGCACAGCCGGCAGTGAGCAGCAGACCACCCGCCGCCAGGATGGCGGCGCGCGGCGAATTCATCACGGCCATACCCTTCGGACCTCTTGGGTTGCGGTTTCGTTCCCGAGCTCGTCGCACGCCTCGCAGAGGATCCGGGCAATCGCTGAGACCGCTTCCGGATCGCAGGTCGGACACTTGCGGCGCACCACCACACCGGCATTCCAGGCGGCGTCGCGCCAGCGTTCGCTCTCCGCGGCGGCGGGAAGGTCCGCAGGCAGGTCTTGAAGGAACAGCTTCTGCTCGATCGCCTCGGCGCGAAGCTCGGCGGCGATCAGCTGCTTGCGAAGCTCGTGGTTGTCATCCGCCAGATCGCGGGGCGGATGCAGCTTGAGGTGACGCCGCAGGGCCCGGAGCGGGGCGATGACCTCTCGATCCCACTCCTGGCCCCGGCGAATGGCACCTTCTGCACTGGAGACACCGAGCCGCCCCCGCCCCTCCAGGCCGCTCCAGACGGCGGCCAGGAGGAGCGATATGGACAGCCCGTAACGGGCCTGGAGCTTGAGGCATGCGGCCTCAACGCCCGGCCTGGCGTAGATATCCTCGGCGAAGCGCCAAAGCCGCTCGGACTCATCCAACAACCCGTTGCCTCCAGCAGACCGGCCCAGGGCCGGCTTACATACCCTTCACAGTCTGAACCATCTCGGAGACCACCTTCTGGGCGTCGCCGAAGACCATGCGGGTATTGTCGCGGAAGAACAGCTTGTTCTCCACACCGGAGAAGCCGGCCCCGCGGCCACGCTTGACCACCAAGACCTGGTCGGCGTAGTCCACGTTGAGGATCGGCATGCCGTAGATGGCACTGCCCTCGTCCTCGCGGGCGGCCGGGTTGACCACGTCGTTGGCACCGATGATCAGCACCACGTCCGTGTCCTCGAACTCCTCGTTGATCTCGTCCATGTCGTAGATCATGTCGTAGGGCACGCCGGCCTCGGCGAGGAGCACGTTCATGTGACCCGGCATGCGGCCGGCCACCGGGTGGATGGCGAACTTCACGTCCACGTCGTGCTTCTGCAGCAGCTCGACCATCTCCCAGAGTTTGTGCTGGGCCTGCGCCACGGCCAGACCGTAACCCGGCACGATGATCACGCGGTCGGCGTAGCCCATCATGTAGGCGCCGTCGGCGGGCCCGACCTCCTTCATCTCGCCCTCGGTCTCCGACTCGGCGGCAGCCGGGGCAGCACCGAAGCCGCTGAACAGGATGTTCATCAGCGAACGGTTCATGGCCTTGGCCATGAGGACGGTCAGCAGCATGCCCGCAGCACCCACCACCGTACCGGCGATGATCAGCGCCAGGTTGCCCAGGACGTAGCCCTTGAAGCCCACGGCCAGGCCAGTGAGGGCGTTGAACAGGGAGATGACCACGGGCATGTCGGCACCGCCGATGGGCACGGTGATAAAGATGCCCAGCGCCAGCGCGGCGATGAAGAAGAGCAGGATCGGGAAGCCGGATCCGGTGTGGAACACCCAGATCGCCAGCAGCAGGGTCGCTGCGGCCAGGGCCACGTTCCACCACTGGTGGTTCTCGACCAGGGTCGACTTCTTCAGCCGGTCATCCAGCTTGGCCCAGGCGATCATCGAGCCGGAGAAGGCCACCGAACCGATCACCGCACCGAGCAGGCCGAGCACAGCCGCATCGGAGCCCATGGCCGCAGCCACCGAGCCCTCGTCGGCGCGGGCGCCCTGGAGCAGAGAGACCGCGGCGATGGCACCGGCGGAGCCGCCACCGAGGCCGTTGTAGACCGCCACCATCTGCGGCATCTCGGTCATCTGCACCTTGAGCGCCGTGTACCAGGCGAAGGCGCCACCGAGGACGATGGCGATGAGGATCAGGGAGAGGTTCTCCATCCCCACGCTCGGGTGGGCGAAGGTGGCCACCGTGGCCACGACCATGCCGACCCCGGCCCACATCACGCCCTTGCGCGCCGTCACCGGCGAGCTCATGGCCTTGAGGCCGAAGATGAACAGGACGGAGGCGACGAAGTAACTGAGTTGGACTACGACACTCATGTTCAGCCGTCCTCCTTCTTGCTGCTCTTGAACATGTCGAGCATCCGCTCGGTGACGACGTAGCCGCCGACGGCGTTGGCGGCGCCGAGCAGCACGGCGACAAAGCCGATGGCCTGCTCCAGCGGCGTCTCAGCGACACCGAGAGCGACCATGGCACCGACGACGACGATACCGTGGATGAAGTTCGAACCGGACATCAGCGGCGTATGCAGGATGACCGGCACCCGGGTGATGACCTCGTAACCAGCCACCGCCGCGAGCATGAAGACGTACAGTGCGACGAGCCCGCCGACCTCGATCATGACTTACCTCCTTCCAGGCGCTCCCGGGTGGCCCCGTGGCGAACCTGGCCGTCGTGGGTCAGACAGGTATCCGCGATCACCTGGTCGTCCCAGTTCAGAGTCAGGTCCCCCTCCTCGACCATCAGCGTGAGCAGGTTGTACAGGTTCTTGCTGTACATCTCGCTGGTGTGGACGGCGACGCTGGCGGGGAGATTCTTCGGGCCGACCACCAGGACGCCGTTGTGGGTGACGTCCTTACCGGCCTTGGTGACCTCGCAGTTGCCACCGGTCTCGGCGGCCATGTCGACAATCACCGTACCACCGCCCATGCGCTCGACCGTCGCCTTGTCGATGATCTTCGGCGCCGGCCGACCGGGGATGGCCGCCGTGGTCACCACCACGTGGGCGTTGGCGATATGGTTGGCCAGCACCTCGGCCTGCTGCTGCTGCTCCTCGGCGGTCAGCTCACGGGCGTACCCGCCCTCACCGACGGCCGAAACGCCGGTATCGATGAACTTGGCGCCGAGCGACTCCACCTGCTCCTTGGTCTCGGGGCGCACATCGTAGCCCTCGACCTGGGCACCCAGGCGGCGGCAGGTGGCGATGGCCTGCAGGCCGGCCACACCGGCGCCGACGACCACAGCCTTGGCCGGGCGGATGGTACCAGCCGCGGTGGTCAACATGGGGAAGAAGCGCGGGGAGCGCTCGGCGGCGATGAGCGCGGCCTTATAACCGGCGGCAGCCGCCTGGGAGGAGAGGGCGTCGATGGACTGGGCGCGGGTGATCCGCGGCACCAGCTCCATGGCGAAGGAGGTCACCTTGCGCTTGCACAGCGTCTGGATCCGCTCGTCGCCTTCGTGGGGCGTCAGGAAGCTGATGACCACCGCCCCTTCCTTCAGCTGGCCGGTCTCCTTGACGCTCAGCGGCTGCACGCTGAGCAGGACATCGGCCTCCTTGAGCAACTCGTCGCGCGACTGGACGATGCGAACACCGCCGGCTTCATAATCGGCATCATCGAACCCGGCGCCCTCACCGGCTCCCGTCTCCAGGAGCAGCTCTACGCCGAGTTTGCCGAACTGCTTCAGGACCCCAGGGACGAGCGCGACACGCCGCTCGCCGGGCCGGGTCTCCTTCGGCACGGCAACCTTGATGGCCATGGTTTGATCCCCCGTTTGCGGCAGTTGTTAGCCGTTAGTTGGTCCGTGACGACTGCCCGGGCAGGCCTGAAGCCCGACCCGGATCACGGCGCACGGGTATCGCCGCGCGCCCAGCCGAACGGGCAGATGCTAGCGAATCGGCCCCGGGGTGTGAAGCGGCGCCGCGGTGCGGCAAAACCGCAACCCCGTTCGCAGACTGTTGTCAAGAGGCGTGCCAACCGGCTATAAGTGGGCAAGCCCTAGCCTGACACCGGGGGGTGGGCAATGCTCGAACATCGCATATTACGCACCGACATATCCGGCATGCCGCTGGAGTGGGTCGGCTTCGAAGAGGCGGTCCGCTACTACTACCTCGGCCAGGTGGCCTACGCCTGCGGTAGCACCCTTTATCGGGTCCGGGGCGGGTACAACTCGGCCACCGGACGACGATCGTTCGTCGACCTGAACTCGATCATCGCCACCGAGGGAACCCGACAGGCATCGCTCAAGGGTCGTCCGGGCTACACGCCGCCCCTGAACAACCCGACCCTCTTCCGCCGCGACGCCCACCTCTGCCTCTACTGCGGCCGCCGCTTCCGCACCTCCGACCTCTCTCGCGATCACGTCACCCCGGTCAGCCGCGGTGGTGCCAACACCTGGAACAACGTGGTCACCGCCTGCAAGCGCTGCAATAACCAAAAGAGCGACCGGACTCCGGAGGCGGCGGGCATGGAGCTGCTCGCGGTGCCCTTCACCCCGACCCACGCGGAGTACGTCTACCTGCAGGGCCGGCGGATCCTCGCCGACCAGATGGAGTTCCTGAAGTCGCACTTTCCCCGCCGCAGCCCGCTGCGGGTGCGCGAGCCCTAGCCCGCCCACCCGGACTCCGCCGGTTCAGTCCTGCTGATCGATGCGCCGGCGCTCCTCGTAGAGCAGGTAGTCCTGCAACCTTGGCAGCCGGTGCTCGTCGCCGATGGCGCGCTCACCACCGATGACATGACCGGCACCGGGGTGGCCGGCGGGGCTGCGATCGGTGAGCCAGTCCCAGGTCATCTGCCCCGGGTAGATCAACCCGACCTCAGTCCACTCCACGTCGGCATCGTCCAGATCGCCCTCCGTGTGCGTGGCCACGATGTCGGCCTCCGGCGCATCCGCCGCTTCCTCGGCCAGGGCGAGCGTCTGCGGCAGTGAGACCCGGTGCCAGCGCTGGCCCACGCCCTCGTGAACGGCAAAGGCCACGTCGTAGACCCCGCCCGGCTCCAGGGTGTGGCTATCGGTGGGCTCCGGCGCCTCGAGCGAGCGGGTCAGGCGCACCCGCCAGGCACCGTCCTCATAGCCGCCAGCGGCGCGGATCGCCCCACGGCTCCCATCGGGCTCCTGCAGGAAGCGCTGGGGCAGGACGTCGCCGTCCTCCCAGTGGTGGTCCGGATCGAAGTCGGTGGCGTGCCCCTCGCTCAGGTAGTAGAGATCGTCCTGGTCATAGGCACCATCCAGTAGCCGGTCGCGCTCCAGGGCCCGGAAGCCCGCCTCGTCCGGGTCGTACATCCAACGGGGCTGATCGGCCTCGTCGTCCCAGTTGTCGGTGAACATCCCCCGCCCCTCGGAGCTGTGGCGGTACTCCAGGACGTAGCCGTTGTCGGCGTAGCCCAGCGGGTGGGAACGGTGGGCGCGCCACTGCCAGAGGTCGAGGAACTCGCCCCGCTCGCGCATGGCCTCGAGCTCGGCCTCATCACGCACGTCCTGCCAGTCCGCGCCACCGTTGTCCCCGTCCTCCCGCGATTGGGGGATGTACTTGCGCACGTCCGAGCGCCCCAGGGTCTCGCCCAGGTGGGGATGGGCCTCGACCTCCTCGGACTCGGCGGCCCCGGTGAGCCCGCGCATGCCCTCGTGGGCGGTCATGAAGCCGCCGTAGCGATCGAGCCCCAGATCCCCATCGTCGAGGAGCATGGAGATGCGATCCTCGTAGAGGCCGTGCTCATCGGGCTCCGGGCCGCCACTGCCGTATTGCACCCACTCGCCGCCGGTCCCGCGCCCCTCCACCTCGTAGATCCAGTATTGGTGGTACCAGGACGGGGCCTCGGTGGCGAACTCGTAACGGATCTGGATCTCGTCATCGTTGTAGACGGCGCCCACGCGCAGGGTGCGCTCGAGTTCACCGCGCGGCGGGATGTAGACATTCCGTCCCGGGTCCGATGCCAGGGGCTGCTCCGGGTCCAGGCGGACGTCCAGCAGCGCCGAGGCCGCCCGCCAGAGCCGGACGCTGTCGAACAGTCCGCCCTCCAGGTCCACATGGGCGAGTCCGGCGCTGCGGTACAGGTGCGCATCCGGGGCAGCGGCCTCCAGCGCCTCACTGTGGGAGAAGGGCACCACCGGGTCGTTGGTGCCGTGGATCAGCAGCAACTCCGGGTGGTAGTCCGACCAGTCGTGGCGGGAGGGATCCAGCTCGTCCAGCGCCTCGCGGTACGCCGCGGGGATCTCCGCCAGGTCGTCATCGAAGGCCTCCGGGTCGTCGTTGACCAGCAGATCCACCAGGGCGGCTGCCTCCTCGCCCAGCGCCGCCCGTTCGGCGGTGATATCTGCCTCGGGATCGTCCAGGCGGCGTTCGGCGATGCGCTGCATCCACTCCCGGTCGTCCTCGTCCACCCGGGCCGCCAGCGCCTGCAGGAGGACCCAGCGGCTTTCCGGGCGGGGCTCCGGGTCGTCCCGGGCATCCGCCAGCGGGTCATGACCGGTGGTCACGTAGCGCAGCCACGCCTCGATGTCGTAATAGCCGCCAATCAGGGCGACGAACTCGACCCGCCGACGCAATTCGTCATCGGCGGTGGCGAGCAGCACCGGGCCGCTCATCAGGCTCAGGGTGCTGACCCCCAGGGGCAGACCGCGGCTCGCCTCCCGGTTGGCCATATGGCGCACCGCATCAGCCACGTCGTCGCGATTCTCCGGCCCCCAGCGCAGCTCACGGAGCTCCTCTACCTCGGGCACCAGGACCCGGTAACCGACCCGGGTCAGGCTCTCGGCCATCTCCACCAGTCGGCGATCGTCCTTGCCCTGCTCGGTCAGCCCGTGGATCAGCACCAGGTTCCCGCGGGCCTCGCCGTCGGGCCGGTAGAGGTCGGCCTCGCGCTCACCCTGGCCCTTGTCGTAGCGGACGGAGGTCACTTCCGGATCACCGCCGCGATCCTGCAGGCGGGTCTTTTCGTGGCCCTCGGCGCCTAGGTCGCTGAGCAGTAGGGCGGCCTCGTACTCCTCATCGAGGGCAGCGCAGCCGCTGGCCATCAGGGCCGCCGCGGCACTGGCAGTGAGCAAGGCGTGGGGACGGGGGAGTCGGGACACGGGAGACCTCGCTATCGATGGAACCGGGCACAGGAGACGCTTGAGTCGAAGGCGCCTATTCTGCACGTTGTCCTCCGGGCATCCGACCCCCGAGCAGCAGGAGTGCATGCCATGGATCTGCAACGCACCATCGAGACCGCCATCACCGAGGCCACCGGCGAACCCTTCGGGCCGGCCCGCCGGGGCGGCGCCGGAGGCGGCTGCATCAACGACGCGTTCGCGCTCAGCGATGAGCACCGGCGTTTCTTCGTCAAGGTCAACGATGCCGCCGGGGCCGAGCTGTTCGAGACGGAGGCCGACGCCCTGCGCGAGCTGGTCGCCGCCGAGGCGCTGCGGGTGCCGCGCCCCGTCGCCCAAGGTACGCACGGCGGACAGTACTTCCTGGTGCTGGAGCATGTGGACCTCTCCGGGCGGGGAGATACCGCCGGCTACCGGCGCCTGGGGGAGGGGCTGGCGGCCCTGCACGGGGTCACCGCCGCGGCGCACGGCTGGCACCGCGACAACTTCATCGGCGCAACCCCGCAGCCCAACGGCTGGCACGACGAGTGGATCCCGTTCTTGCGCGAGCGGCGGCTCCGCCATCAGCTGCGCCTGGCCGCCGAACGCGGCGCGGGCCGACGCGTGATCGACGCCGGTGAGCGTCTGGCTGCGCGGCTGGAGGCACTCTTCCCCGGCTACACGCCGCCGCCCTCACTGCTGCACGGCGACCTGTGGGGCGGCAATGCCGGTTTCGCCCGCGACGGCGCACCGGTCATCTACGACCCGGCCACCTACTACGGGGACCGCGAGACCGACCTGGCCATGACCGAGCTCTTCGGCGGCTTCCCGGCGTCCTTCCACGAAGGCTACGACGCCGTCTGGCCCCGGGACCCGGGATACGCCACCCGGCGGGACCTCTACCAGCTCTACCACGTCCTCAACCACTTCAACCTGTTCGGCGGCATGTACCTGAGCCAATCGCAGCGCCTGATCGACCGGCTCCTCGCCGAGATCGGCGGCTGAGCCACCGAGCGCCCGGTGGCTCAGCCCTGCCCCGACGAGCGGACCAGCGGCCGCGGCAAGCCGCGGCCACTCCAGGCCAGCACGGTGCGCATGGCCCAGTCGCGCTCGGCGGCGTAGTTGGTCAGTCCCGCCAGGCGGCGGACCTGGCGGCGACTGATCTTCACCTCGTCGCCGGACTTGAAGCCGGGGTGCCGCCGGATCTGCCGCAAGGTCGCCAGGGACATGGTCGCCGCCCAGGCACAGAAGCGGCGGATACCGGGCTGCGTCGGCGGGATGCGCAGGATGTAGGCGCGCGCCGCCTCCATGTGCTCGACGCCGATCTCGATCATGCGACCGATGCCGCGATGGAACCCGGGATCCTCGCTCCAGTCGGCGTCCGGGCCCAGGCTGCAACCGGACTCGGTAAAGATCTCCCGCGGCAGCCAGCAGACGCCTCGCTCACGGTCGGCCCAGACGTCCTTGATGACATTGGTCGCCTGCAGCCCCAGGCCGAAGCGCCGCCCCAGGTCCATCATCTCGTCGCGATCGCCGTCGAAACCTTCGACCTCGAGGATGAACAGGTCCGTGAGCATCTCGCCCACCACGCCGGCGACGTAGTAACAGTACTCTTCGAACTGCGCACGGTCGGCCAGCCCGACCGGCGAGCGCAGGCGCTGAAAGCGCGCCATGCCCTCGCCCATGATCGAGACGCAGCGGATCACCGGCCCCTGGTGGGCCTCCGGCAGGCCGCCGGTGACCGCGATCACCCGCGGCAGCGAGACGACCAGGTCACGCTCGGCGGGCGGCGTGTCCCAGTCGAGCACGGCTTCGATCTGACCGGCGAGCTGCTGGGGATCGCGGGCACCGTTCAGGGCCTCCTTGAGGCCGAGCATCAGGTCGTGTTTGACCTCCACGTCGGCGGCCGAATGGTCTTCGATGGTATCCGCCACCCGACACAGCAGGTAGGCGTTGGTGACGGTATCGCGCAGCACCTCGGGCAGCTGCGGGATGGTCAGCGCAAAGGTACGCGACACACCGGGCAGCGCTGCCTCCTGATAGGCGCGGTTCACCGCCCAGCGGTACGCCCTGTAGCGATCACTCGTGGCTGAAGTGGAATGCATCGTAGAAGAGTCGCTCCGGGTTCAGTCCGTGCTCGAGAAAGGCCGCCCGCGCGGCCTCGGTCATCGGTGGCGGACCGCTCATGTAGACGTCGAAGCCCGAGAGGTCGGGGTAGTCGCACACAACGGCCTCGTGCACCCAACCGACCCGCCCGGCCCAGTGGTCCTCGGCGCGGGGCTCCGAAAGCACCGGGGTGTAGTCCACTTGGGGCTGGGCCTCGGCCCAGCCCCGGGCCAGGTCGTGGAGGTAGAGCCCGGCGCGCTCGCGCGTCCCCCAGTAGAGGTGGAGCGGACGTTGGTCGCCGCGGGCCAGGGCATGCTCCACGATGCCCTTGAGCGGACCGAAGCCGGTACCGCCACCGACCAGCAGGGCGGGCCGATCGCTGTCTTCGCGCAGGTAGAGCTGCCCCAGCGGGCCCTCGACGCGCAGCAGCTCGCCCTCACGCATCTCGTTGAAGACGTAATCGGTAAAACGCCCCCCAGGGATGTGCCGGATGTGCAGCTCGAGGTGCTCGTCGTCCAGCGGCGAGCTGGCCAGGGAGAAGGCGCGCCGCGCGCCGTCGCCGAGCAGGATCTCGATATACTGGCCCGGCCGGAAGGGCAGCCGCTTGCCCTCGGGCAGGCGCAGGAACAGGCGGCAGACCTCCGGCGCCAGATGCTCCAGGCGCGCCACCCGCGCCGGCAGGATCCGCGGCGGTGCCGCCGCATCCCCCAGGGGCTCCAGGTCCACCGCCAGATCGCTGGTGGCCCGGGCCTGGCAGAGCAGGGCCACCCCGGCCGCCCGCTCAGCATCCTCCAGCGCCTTGGGCTGCCCCGCGGGATAGGCGATCTCGCCGGCACGCACCGGCGCCCGGCACGTCCCGCAGACGCCGTTGCGGCACCCGTAGGGCAACGAGATCCCCTGGCGCAGGGCCGCATCGAGGATCGCCTCATCCGACTCCACGCCGATTTCGGTGCCGTCACTGAAACGCACGGTATAGGTCATGAGCCTCTGCCTGGTTCGTGGGCGGTCGGCGCCGCATCAATCAAGACCGAGTTCGGCCCAGTAGGCGTCCACCCGGGCCCGGGTGGCCTCGTCCATGGTAGCCGGGGTCCCCCAAGTGCGATCGGTCTCCCCGGGCCACTTATTGGTGGCGTCCAGCCCCATTTTCGACCCCAGCCCCGAGATGGGGGAAGCGAAATCGAGGTAATCGATCGGGCTGTGATCGATGAAGGTGGCATCCCGGCGGGGGTCGCTGCGGGTGGTCAGCGCCCAGACCACCGCCTTCCAGTCACGGGCGTCCACGTCGCCGTCGGTGACGATGATGAACTTGGTGTACATGAACTGGCGCAGGAACGACCAGACGCCGAGCATGACCCGCTTGGCGTGGCCCGGGTACTGCTTGCGGATGGTGACCACCGCCAGGCGGTACGAGCAGCCCTCCGGTGGCAGATAGAAATCCACGATCTCCGGGAACTGCTTGCGCAGGATCGGCACGAAGACCTCGTTGAGCGCCTCGCCAAGCACGGCCGGCTCGTCCGGCGGCCGGCCGGTGTAGGTGGAGTGGTAGATCGGGTCCGCGCGGTGCGTGATCCGATCAATGGTGAACACCGGGAAGGTCTCGGTCTCGTTGTAGTAACCGGTATGGTCGGCGAAAGGCCCCTCCTCGGCGGTATCGCCGGGGTGGATATGGCCCTCGAGCACCACCTCCGCCGATGCGGGCACCTGGAGCGAGGACCCCTTGCACGTCACCAGCTCCGTCTTCGAGCCACGGAGCAGACCGGCGAACGCATACTCGCTGATGGCGTCGGGCACCGGGGTCACGGCACCGAGGATGGTCGCCGGATCCGCCCCCAGGGCCACGGCCACGGGGAAGGGCTCACCAGGGTAGTGACGCTGGTGCTCGGCGAAATCCAGTGCCCCGCCCCGGTGGGCCAGCCAGCGCATGATGACCCGGTTGCGGCCGATGACTTGCTGGCGATAGATGCCCAGGTTCTGGCGTTCCTTTTCCGGGCCCCGGGTAATCACCAGGGCCCAGGTGATCAGCGGACCGGCGTCGCCGGGCCAGCAGGTCTGGATTGGCCAGCGGGACAGATCCACGTCCTCGCCCTCGATCACCCGCTCCTGGCACGGCGCCTTGCGCACCGTCTTCGGCGCCATGTCCAGCACCCGACGGAAGACCGGCAGCTGGTTCCAGGCATCGCGCATCCCCTTGGGCGGCTCGGGCTGTCGCAGGAACGCCAGCAGTTCGCCGATCTCGCGCAGCGCCGCAACCTCCTCGGCCCCCATGCCCAGGGCGACCCGGTGGGGCGTACCGAAGAGGTTGCCGAGCACCGGCGTATCGTAGCCACGCGGATGTTCGAACAGCAGCGCCGGCCCGCCGGCACGCAGGGTGCGGTCACACACCTCCGTCATCTCCAGATACGGATCCACCGGGTGACGGATGCGCTTGAGCTCGCCCCGAGCCTCCAGATGGTGGAGGAATTCGCGCAGGTCGCGGTACTTCATGCCGACCTCTCGCCCTCGGCACCCCCCAGCACCACGGGGTCGAACTCGGCCACCACCGGGGCGTGATCCGACGGGCGTTCCCAGCGGCGCGGCTCGACATCCACACGGGAGGCGACACAGGCCCGCGCCAGGGCGCTGCTGGCCAGGATCAGATCGATACGCAGGCCGCGGTTGCGCTTGAAGCTGTTGACCCGGTAGTCCCACCAGGAGAACTGCCCCTCGGGCTGCTCGAACAGCCGAAAGGTGTCAACCAGTCCCAGATTGAGCAGCCCGCGGAGCGCATCCCGCTCCGACTGACTGAACAGGACCTTGCCCTCCCATTCGGCGGGGTCGTGGACGTCCGCCGCCTGCGGCGCGATGTTGAAGTCGCCCAGGACCACCACGTGCTCGTGGGCCTCCAGCTCCCGGGCTACCCAGTGGTGGAGGGCCTCCAGCCAGCGCAGCTTGTAGCCGTACTTCTCGGACCCCACCTCCTGGCCGTTGGGCACGTAGAGGTTGATCACCCGGACCCCGGAGACGGTGCAGGCGAGCACCCGACGCTGGGTATCGGCAAAGCCGGGCAGATCGGTCACCACGTCCTGCGGGGCGCTGCGGGCGAGGACGGCCACCCCATTGTAGGTCCGCTGGCCGGCGAAGGCGGCCCGATAGCCGGCCTCCTGCAACGCCTTGAGGGGGAATTGATCGTCGGGGACCTTCGTCTCCTGCAGGGCGATGACCGACGGCGTCGCGCTCTGCGCCCACGCCTTGACCTGGGGCAGGCGGACCTTCAGCGAGTTCACGTTCCAAGAGGCGATCTTCACCGCGGTCTCCTTCTTCGGCGGTCGCCCTCAGCTTAACGGCTTGTCGACGCCGCCACGACCCCGCGGGGGGCTTGCCGTCGCCCCGTGCTGCCGGGACACTGAGCGGATCGCAGCCGACAGCAGGACACCCCCATGGAATACCGCCCACTCGGTCACAGCGAGCTACGCGTCAGCGCCATCTGTCTGGGCACCATGACCTGGGGCGAACAGAACAGTGAGGCCGAGGCCCACGCCCAGCTCGACCTCGCCGCCGAGCACGGGGTGAACTTCATCGATGCGGCGGAGATGTATCCCGTGCCGCCCCGGGCCGAGACCGCCGGGCGCACCGAGGCGTACCTGGGCAACTGGCTGGCCCGCCAGCCACGCCGCGAGGATCTGGTCATCGCCACCAAGATCGCCGGCCCCGGGCTGGACTCGATCCGCGACGGCCAGCGCGCCTACACCCCCGAGCAGCTCCGCGAGGCGGTGGACGGCTCATTGCAGCGGCTGCGGACCGACTACATCGACCTCTACCAGCTGCACTGGCCGGAGCGCCCCGCCAATTACTTCGGGCGACTCGACTACCCCTGCCCCGAGGACGACGGGCGGGAGCATGAGCGCATCCGGCGCGCCCTGGAGGGGCTGGCCGAGCTGGTCGACGCTGGCAAGATCCGCCACATCGGATTGTCCAACGAGACGCCCTGGGGCGCCATGCGCTTCATCGCCGAGGCCGAGCGCCTCGGTCTGCCGCGCATCGTCTCCATCCAGAACCCGTACAACCTGCTCAACCGCAGCTACGAGGTCGGACTCGCCGAGGTCAGCCACCGCGAGGGCTGCGGCTTGCTGGCCTACTCGCCCCTCGGCTTCGGCGTGCTCAGCGGCAAGTACCTGGATGGTCAACGCCCGGCCGAGGCCCGCCTGACCCTCTTCGAGCGCTTCCAGCGCTACACCGGCGAACGGGGCGTGACCGCCACCCGGGCCTACGTCGACCTCGCCCGGAAGCACGGCCTCGACCCGGCACAGATGGCCATCGCCTTCGCCACCCAGCGGCCCTTCTGCACCAGCACGATCATCGGCGCCACGACCACCGAGCAGCTGCGCACCAATATGGAGGCCGGGGCGCTGGCCCTAGATGGGGCACTCCTGCAGGAGATCGACACCCTCCACCAGGCCAACCCCAACCCCTGCCCATGACGGCCCCGTTGTACGACGGCGGCGAACGCATCGGGACCGTGCTGCGCACCCGGGATCGAGCCCGCCCCGTGTACGTCTCACCGGGCCACCGCTTAGACTGCGCCACAGCGACGGAATGGGCTCTCGCCTGCTGCACGCGCTACCGTCTGCCTGAGCCCATCCGCAAAGCCGATCAATTGGCCGCGAAGGCCTCGGACCCAGTCACGTAGGAGCAGTCATGAACCTTGAGAAGGTCGTCTTCGGCTTCTTCATCCTGCTGGCGCTAACCCTGAATTTCGGGTTCGTCTACGGGACGATCGACAACCCGGACCACCACGCCGCCTGGGAGCTGTTCGCCGCCATCGTGGTCAACCTGATCGCCACGGTGCTCAAGTTCGGCGAGCGCACGCAGATCGGCGCCATCCTGCTGGCGGCCAGCCTGGTCGCCGACCTGCAGCTGATCGCCGCCGCCGTGCTCTGGGGCGTCGCGGTCTACGGCACTGGCGTGGGCCTGACCGACATGACCATGGCCAGCATCGTCTCCCTGGCCGGCGGCGCACTGGTCGCCAACGTCGTCTCGGTGACGCTGCTGATCATCGAGACGGTGAAGATCCACCGCTAAGGCGCAGGACCGGTCCATGGGCAACGCGGCCTTCTACATGGTGCTGCGCCGTATGCGTGGCCCGCTGTTGGTGCTGATCGGCAGCTACGCGCTCGGCATCCTGGTGCTCATGGCCATCCCCGGCGAGCACCCGGATGGCGAGCCGTGGCGGATGAACTTCATCGACGCCCTGTACTTCCTCACCTACACGGCGCCGACCATCGGCTTCGGCGAATACCCCCACGAGTTCAACTACGCCCAGCGCTTCGGCTACATGCTGGCCATCTACCCGCCGGTGATCGCCTGGTTCTACGCCATCGTGACCATCGTCGGACTGATCCAGGACCCGGTGTTCCGGCGGACCGTGGAGGCCGGCCGTTTCCGGCGGCGGGTCCGCCGGCTCTCCGACCCGTTCTGGATCGTCTGCGGCTACGGCGACACCGGCTCGTTGCTGGTCCGCTCGCTCACCGAGCGCGGCTGGGAGGCCAGCGTGCTCGACACCGACCGCGAGCGCATCGCCGAGCTCGAGACCCGCGATCTGCGCCTGTTCGTCCCCGGCTGGCAGGCGGATGCCAACGGCACCGAGAACCTCCGCGCCGCCGGCCTCGACCACCCCCAGTGCGCCGGCGTGCTGGCGGTGACCAACGACGACCACACCAACCTGCAGATCGCCATCACCGTCAAGCTCCTGCACCCCGAGCAGCGCGTCATCTGCCGGGCCGAGAACCGGGCGACGGCCGACAACATGGCCTCGTTCGGCACCGACCACGTGGTCGACCCGTTCTCCTCCTTCGCCGACCGCCTGGCGCTGGCCATCACCAAGCCGGAGATGCACCGGGTCTACGAGTGGCTCTCGGGGATGCCCAACACCCCGCTCTTCGAACCCCCGCGGCCGCCCTCGGGCCGATGGCTCATCTGCGGCTACGGGCGCTTCGGCAAGGCGGTCTGTCGCCGGCTCGACAAGGTCAACGTGCCCTACACTGTCATCGAGCGAACCCCGGAGCAGACCGGCGCCCCGGAGGGCACGATCTACGGCAAGGGCACTGAGGCCGTCACCCTGCGCGAGGCAGGCATCGAACGGGCCGAGGCAGTGCTCGCGGGCACCGACGACGACGCCGACAATCTCTCCATCGTCATGACCGCCCGGGACATCAAGCCGGACCTCTACCTCACCGCCCGGGAGAATCAGATGGCCCACCGGCCGCTGTTCAAGGCGGCGCAATTGCAGATGCCGGTGGAACCGAGCTACCTGATCGCCACCCGCATGCTCAGCCTGATCACCGCACCGCTGCTGCCCGAGTTCCTGCGCATCGCCCGCGGCTTCGATCGCAGCTGGCACGCCGCGGTGGCCCGACGCATCCGCGAGGTGAGCGCCGGGCGTGTGCCGGAGATCTGGACCCTGACCGTCAGCGAGGACCGCAGCCCGGCGATCATTGAGCTACACCGTGAGGGGGCCGAGGTGTGCATTGGCGACATCCTGGCCGACCCCCAGCAGAGCGGCCAGGGCATGAACGCCGTGGCCCTGCTGCTGGTCCGCCCGGAGGCCGTGGTGCCCCTGCCCGACTCTCAGGTCCCGCTGGAAGCGGGGGACCGGCTGCTGTGCTGCGGCACTTCCGAGGCCCGCGCACAGCTACGCTGGACGCTGTTCCACCGCAACACCCTGCGCTTCCTGATCACCGGCGAGCAGCGCCCGGACGGCAGCATCTGGCGCTGGCTGGGAGAACGCCGATGAGCGACTCCGCAACCGCCCCACCGATCGAGCGCAACGGCTACGCCGGACTTCGGGTCTACCTGCACCCGCGGGTGATCGGTATGGCCTTCCTGGGCTTCTCGGCGGGGCTGCCGCTGCTGTTGGTCGGCGGCACCTTCACCGCCTGGCTCCAGGACATGGGGGTCGAGCTCGCCGCCATCGGCTTCCTGAGCTGGGTCGGCATCGCCCACAGCATCAAGGTGGTCTGGGCCCCATTCGTCGACCGCCTCACCCTGCCGGTCCTCGGCCCCCTGATGGGGCGACGCAGATCGTGGATGCTTCTCGCCCAGCTCCTTGTCGCCGGCTCGTTGCTCGGCATGGCACTGACCGACCCCACCGAACACCTGGGCCTGGTGGCCGTATTCGCCGTCGCCGCCGCCTTCGGCTCGGCCACCCAGGACGTGGCCATCGACGCCTACCGGGTCGAGGCCGCCGCCCGCCACCGGCAGGCGGCCATGGCCGCCACCTACGTCTTCGGTTACCGCATCGCCCTGCTCGCCGCCGGGGCCGGCGCCCTGCACCTGGCGGCCTGGGGCAACTGGACCCTGGCCTACGGCGGTATGGCGCTGCTCATGGGCGTAGGCCTGACCACCACCCTGCTCATCCGCGAACCCGAGGTGGCCGTGACCAGCGCGACCCGACAGCTGGAGCAGCGGGTCGTCGACTACCTGGAACGGACCCGGCACCAGGGCCTGCGCCGGCAGGTCACCGCCTGGCTGATCGGCGCTGTCCTCTGCCCCTTCGCCGACTTCTTCAAGCGCTTCGGCCTCCCGGTGGCCACCGTCATCCTGGTCTTCGTCGCCACCTTCCGGATCAGCGATATCGTCATGGGCGTGATGGCGAACCCCTTCTATTTGGACCTGGGCTTCACCAAGGACCAGATCGCCAACATCGCGGCGGCCTTCGGGCTCGCCATGACCCTCTTCGGCGCCGCCGTCGGGGGCGTACTGGTCAGCCGCATCGGCATCGCGCCGATGCTCATTGCCACCGCCATCCTGGCACCGCTGACCAACCTGACCTTTTCCTGGCTGGCCACCCTCGGTCCGGAGATCTACGGCCTGATCGCCGCCATCGTGGCCGATAACGTGACCGGCGGCATGGCGATCTCGGTCTTCCTGGCCTACCTGGCCAGCCTGACCAACACCGCCTACACCGCTACGCAGTACGCGCTGTTCAGCTCGCTGATGACCCTGCCGGGGCAGTTTCTCGGCGGCTTCACCGGGGTCGTCGCCGAGCAGGTCGGCTGGGTCCACTTCTTCATGATCACCGCCGCCGCCGGGCTCCCCGCCATCGTGCTGGCCCTGGTCCTGCTGCGCTACGCCCACCCGGACCGCATCCACCAGCCAGGGCGCAACAACGTAGAGACACCCTTGCAAGAGCGCTAACATATCCCCCTGCCGTGCGCCGGGCGCACCAAACATCCACCCCTGCAACCAGACGAGTCGTTACGCCATGGCCCAACAGAGCAAGCATTGCAACGTGCTGATCCTCGGCTCCGGCCCCGCCGGCTATACCGCGGCCATCTACGCCGCCCGGGCCAACCTGGAGCCGGTACTGGTCACCGGGATGGAGATGGGCGGACAGCTGACCACCACCACGGAGGTCGACAACTGGCCCGGCGAGCCGGAAGGCATCCAGGGGCCGGAACTCATGGACCGCATGCGCCGCCAGGCGGAGCGTTTCGAGACCGAGATCATCTTCGACCACATCCACACCGCCCGCGTCACCGGGCAGCCGATCACCCTGGAGGGCGACCAGCACCGCTACACCTGCGACGCGCTGATCATCGCCACCGGGGCCAGCGCCAAGTACCTCGGCCTCGAATCCGAGAAGCGCTTCATGGGCAAGGGGGTATCGGCCTGCGCCACCTGCGACGGCTTCTTCTATCGCAACCAGCCGGTGGCGGTCATCGGCGGCGGCAACAGCGCCGTCCAGGAGGCGCTGTACCTGTCCAATATCTGCTCCCACGTCACCCTGGTCCATCGCCGCAACAACCTGCGCGCCGAGAAGATCCTCCAGCGCCAGCTGATGGAGCGGGTCGAGCAGGGCCGCGTCGACATCTGCTGGAACCGGGCCCTCGACGAGGTCGTTGGCGACGACAGCGGCGTCACCGGCATCCGCCTGCGCCATACTGATAGCGGAGAGGTCTCCGAACGCGAGGTCTCAGGGGTCTTCATCGCCATCGGCCACTCGCCCAACACCGGCCTGTTCGAGGGGCAACTGGCCATGTCCAGCGGCTATATCCGGGTCAACAGCGGCCTGGACGGCAACGCCACCGCCACCAGCGCCCCCGGGGTATTCGCCGCCGGCGATGTCTGCGATCACGTCTACCGGCAGGCGGTGACCTCGGCAGGCACCGGTTGCATGGCGGCGCTGGATGTCGAGCGCTACCTGGAGCGGCTCGCCCATTCTTGATCGACCCCGGGGGCTGATTGAGAATAGAGCCCGTTTTTCACAGGCGCCGGGACCGCGGCCAAAAGCCGAACCGGCCACGCGCCGCCGAAAGGAAATCAAGCGGGAGGAGCCATGAGCCAACAGATCCAATACCCCGAGGGCGGCCAGAAGATCACCGTCGGGTCCGACGGCCGACTGCAGGTCCCGGACAACCCGATCATCGGTTACGTTGAGGGCGACGGCATCGGTCCGGACATCAACCGCGCCTGCATGCGCATCTGGGACGCCGCGGTGGAGAAAGCCTACGGCGGGCGGCGCAAGATCCACTGGGCCGAGCTGTTCATGGGCGAGAAGGCCGCCGCACTCTACGACGGCGACTACTTCCCGGATGAGACGAAGGCGGCGCTGCGGGATGTGCTCATCTCCATCAAGGGGCCCCTGACCACGCCGGTAGGCGGCGGTTTCCGCTCGCTGAACGTCTCCCTGCGCCAGGAGCTGGACCTCTACGCCTGTGTCCGCCCGGTGCGGCACTACGCCGGCGTTCCCTCGCCGCTGCAGCGGCCCGAGGACATCGACGTGGTGATCTTCCGCGAGAACACCGAGGACGTCTACGCGGGGATCGAGTACCAGGCCGGTAGCGCCGACAACGAAAAGGTGGCCCGCTTCCTGCGCGAGGAGATGGGCGAGGAATTCTTCGACGGCGCCGGCCTCGGCGTCAAGCCGATCAGCCCCTTCGGCACCAAGCGCCTGGTGCGCAAGGCGATCGAGTACGCCATTGAGCACGATCGCGAGAGCGTCACCCTGGTGCACAAGGGCAACATCATGAAGTACACCGAGGGGGCCTTTCGCACCTGGGGTTACGAGGTGGCCCGCGAGGAGTTCCCCGATCGGACGATTACCGAGGAGGAGCTCTACGCCACCTACGGGGGCAAGCGCCCCGAGGGCAAGATCGTCATCAAGGACCGCATCGCGGACATCATGTTCCAGCTGATGCTGCTGCGGCCCAACGAGTTCGATGTCCTCGCCACCATGAACCTCAACGGCGATTACCTCTCCGACGCCATTGCCGCTGAGGTCGGCGGCGTCGGCATTGCCCCGGGCGCCAACATGTCCGACAACGTGGCGGTGTTCGAGGCCACCCACGGTACCGCGCCGAAGTACGCCAACCAGGACAAGGTCAACCCCGGCTCGCTGCTGTTCTCGGGCGTCATGCTGCTCGAACACATCGGCTGGAGCGAGGCGGCGGACCTGATCCGCGCCGCCTACGAGAAGGTGGTCGGGGCCGGCATCGTCACCTACGACTTCGCCCGTTCCCTGCAGGGGGCGACCGAGGTCAAGACCAGCCAGTTCGCCGACGCGCTGATCGATCAGATGCACGGCACCATCGACATCGACCGCATCCAGCGCGAGCGCGAGGAGGCCATCGAGGCCGAGCGCCAGGCCCGCGAGCAGCGCCGGGTGGTGGCCCCGCTCGAGGAGATGGTCGCCTCGGGCCGCGTGCCGCACACGGTGGCCGACCTGATGAACCCGAACCTGGTCACCATGTCCGGCGATACCAGCGTCGAGGACGCCATGCACCTGATGCGCGAGCGACGGATCTCCTCGGTGGTGGTCCAGCCCGCCCCGGACGAGGCCGAGGGCATGGGCATCATGACCCAGCGCGACGTGATCAGCCGGGTGGTCTCGGCCACCAAGCAGCCGAGCCAGGTGCGCATCTCCGAGGCAGCCACGCGGCCACTGATCACCGTCCCCGAGGACACCTCGCTGCTCGACTGCGCCGAGCGCATGGGGGCGGAGAACATCCGGCGCATGGTGGTCATCGACACCCAGGGTCGGCCGATCGGTATCATCTCCGATACCGACATCTTCGCCAGCGTCGAGCAGTTCGGCCTCCCCGAGTAGGCCGAAGGATCACGCAGCCACCCCAACCAGGCGGGGCGCAACGGCATGGAAGAGCATCAGGATAGCGACAGCGCCCTGCGCGAAGACATCCGGGACCTCGGCGAGCTCCTCGGTGCCACCCTGCGCGAGCAGGGCGGCACCGAGCTCTTCGAGACCGTCGAGCGGGTCCGGGTGCTGGCCAAGACGGCCCGCGCCGGGGACGACCAAGCTGCGCAGGAGCTCGAACGAACCCTTTCGGAACTGCCGCCCGAACAAGTCACGCCGGTGGCTCGGGCCTTCTCGCAGTTCCTCAACCTGGCCAATATCGCTGAGCAGCACCACCGGGTCCGCCGCAGCCGCGAGTGGGCCCGCACCCCCGAGGCACAACCGCTGTTCGGCTCCCTGGCCGAGACCGTCCCCCGGCTGGCCGCAGATATGGAGCCCGAACAACTCCATGAGGCCATCTGCAGCATGGACATCAACCTGGTCTTCACCGCTCACCCCACCGAGGTGCAGCGACGGACCATGCTGCAGAAGTACAACCGCATCGCCGGGTTGTTGGACAACCGCGACCGCTTCGGGCAGACGCCCACGGAGGTGGCCGAGACCCGTCTGGCGCTCAAGCGGGAGATCACCGCGGCCTGGCACAGCGACGAGATCCGGCGCCGCCGCCCCACCCCCCAGGATGAGGCACGCTGGGGCCTGGCGGTGGTGGAGCAGACGCTATGGGACGCGGTGCCACGCTACCTGCGCAGCCTCGACCACACCCTGCGCGAGCACACCGGTCGCCCCCTGCCCCTGGACTGCGCCCCCATCACCTTCGGCTCCTGGATGGGCGGCGACCGCGACGGCAACCCCAATGTGACCCACCGGGTCACCCGGGACGTCGCCATCCTGTCGCGCTGGATGGCCGCCTACCTCTACGAGCGGGACATCCAGCGACTGGTCTCCACCCTGTCGCTGCAGGTCTGCGACGACGAGCTGCGCGATGAGGTCGGCGGCGAGGCGTGGGAACCCTACCGCGTGGTGCTCAAGCGACTGCGGGCGCGGCTGCGCCAGACCATGCGCTGGGCCGAGGCCAAGCTCCAAGGCGGACGACCGCCGGAGAGCGACATCCTCACCGAGGTCGAGGACCTGCGCCAGCCGCTGCTGCGCTGCTATTACTCCCTGCAGCGGGTCGGCGCCGGCGTGGTCGCCGAGGGCGAGTTGCTGGATACCATCCGCCGTGTGAGCTGCTTCGGCCTCACCCTGATGCCCATGGACATCCGCCAGCATGCGGATCGCCACACCGCGGCACTCGACGCCATCACCCAGGCGGTGGGCCTGGGCAGCTACTCCGAGTGGGACGAGGAGACCCGGCAGCAGTGGCTGTTCCAGGAGCTCTCCCACCGCCGGCCGCTGATCCCGCTGGACTTCAAGCCCGAGCGCGAGGTCCAGGAGGTGCTCGACACCATCCACATGCTCGAGGAGATCGGCCCCGACGCCGTGGGCGCGTATATCGTCTCCCACGCCTCGAAGCCCTCCGACATCCTCGCCGTGGAGCTGCTGCAGAAGGAGTGCGGGCTCACCCACCCCACCCGGGTGGTCCCCCTGTTCGAGACCCGCGACACGCTGGCCAGGGCGGCCGACACCATGGAGGTACTGTTCAAGAGCGACTGGTACCGCCAGCGCATCGGCGGCCGCCAAGAGATCATGATCGGCTACTCCGACTCCACCAAGGACGCCGGTCACCTCACCGCCACCTGGACGCTGTATCAGGCCCAGGAGCAGCTGGTGGCCCTCTCCCGCCGGCAGCGCGTCGACCTGACCCTGTTCCACGGCCGCGGCGGCAGCATCGGCCGCGGTGGCGGCCCCACCCACGCCGCCATCCTGGCCCAGCCGCCAGGCTCCGTCGACGGGACCCTGCGCGTCACCGAGCAGGGCGAGGTGATGCAGGCCAAGTTCGGCCTGCCGGGGATCGCCCTGCGGAACCTGGAGCTCTATACCACCTCGGTCCTGGAGGCGACCGTCCGCCCGCCGGAGCCACCGCCCAAGCGCTGGCGCGAGATCCTGGAGCGGCTCAGCGACCGGGCCATGACGGCCTATCGGCAGACCGTCAAGGAGCGCCCGGAGTTCATGGACTACTTCCAGGCGGCCACCCCCATCGACGAGATCTCGCGGTTGACCATCGGCAGCCGGCCGGCCAAGCGCGCCCCGGACCAGATGACGGTGGACAGCCTGCGCGCCATCCCCTGGGTCTTCGCCTGGACACAGACCCGGTTGATGCTCCCCGCCTGGCTGGGGGTCGGCGAGGCCCTGGAGGAGGCCATCGAGGAGGGGCTCACCGAAGAGCTCCAGGAGATGTTCGCCCGCTGGCCGTTCTTCGAGGCCTTCCTCGACATGGTGGAGATGGTGGTGGCCAAGGCGGAGCCCGGCGTCAACCGCCTCTATGAGCACGCCCTGGTCCCCGATGAGCTGCACAGCGTCGGCGATGAACTGCGCGATCGCTTCGCCCGCACCCGGGACGCCGTACTCACGGTCACCGGACACGAGGAGCCGCTGTCGGACTTCCCGGTGGTCAAGCGCGCCGTGGAGGTTCGTAACCCTTACGTCGATCCGCTCAACCTGCTGCAGGTGGAGCTGCTACGCCGCTCCCGGATGTGCGAGGACGACTCCCTGCGCCGCGGCCTGCAGGTGGTCATCAACGGGATCGCCGCGGGAATGCGCAACACGGGATAGACCGCCATGTACGAGTACCAAGAAGACTTCATCCGCTTCGCGCTGGACCGCGGGGTCCTGCGCTTCGGGCGGTTCACGCTCAAGTCCGGCCGCGAGAGCCCCTACTTCTTCAACACCGGGCTGTTCAACAGCGGCACGGCACTGAGCAAGCTCGGGCGCTGCTACGTGGAATCCCTGGTACGGGCGCAGATCGACTTCGATCTGGTCTTCGGCCCCGCCTACAAGGGCATCCCGTTGGCCACCGCGGTGGCCATGGCGCTGGCCGAGACGCGCAACCGCGACGTCCCGTACGCCTTCGACCGCAAAGAGGTCAAAGACCACGGCGAAGGCGGGCGACTGGTGGGTGCACCGGTGGAGGGTCGGCGCGCCGTGATCGTCGATGACGTCATCTCCTCGGGGATCTCCATCCGCGAGGCAGCGGAGCTGATCACCGCCGAGGGCGGCACCGTGGCCGCCGTGGCCATCGCCCTCGACCGCAAGGAGCGCGGCCGCGACGAGGTATCGGCCGTGCACGAGGTCGAGCAGACCCTGGGGGCGCCGGTGGTCCCGATCATCACCCTGGATCACCTCGAGACCTACCTGGCCGATCACGGCGGCAAGGGCGATACCCTGGACGCCATCCGCCAGTACCGGGCGCGCTACGGCGCGGCGTAGCCGCGCCTCGGCTGGCAAGGGCCCCTCCGGGGCGATAGGATAGGCGCAGAACCTGATCCCTCCATCAGATTGAAGGAACGCCATGGATGCGCGGCTCCATCATGGACCCCGCCCGAGCCTGCGGGCAGCGGTCCTACTGGTCAGCGCCCTCGCCCTCGCCACCGGCTGCACCGACCACGGCGCCGAGGAACCTCCCGACCAACGGCCCCGCCCGGTCCAGACCCTGATCCTAGAAGACCCCGATCAGCTCGCCGAGCGCCGCTTCACCAGCCGCGTGGCGGCGCAAAACCGGGCGTGGGTCTCGTTCCGCGTCGGCGGTGAGCTGGAGGGTGTCCACGCCGAGGTCGGCGACCGCGTCGCCGCCGGCGAGCGCCTCGCCGAACTGGACGACTCCGACCACGTCCGCGAGGTCGACGAGTTGGAGGCCCAGCTCGAGGCGGCACGGGCACGGCAAGCCTACGCCGCCACCGAGTACCTGCGCGCCGCGCAGCTGGTGGAGGAAGAGGCGATCACCCAGTCGGAATACGACCAGGCCGCCCGCCAGCGCGACGAGGCCCAGGCCGAAGCCGCCTCGCTGCAGGCCGGGCTGGCCCTGGCCCGGGATCGACTGGCCTACACCCGCCTGCGCGCCCCTTTCGACGGAGCCGTCGCCGAACGCCGCTTCGACACCCACGAGGCGGTGCCGCCCCAGGAACCGGTCTACCTGCTAGAGGACCTCTCGCAGCTGGAGGTCGAGGTCGGTATCCCCGAGGAGTTCATGGTCTACCGGGACCATCTGCAGCAGGTGCAGGTCCGCATTCCGGCCCTCGACGCCGTGTACCCGGGGCGCATCCGCACCGTGGGCGTGGACGTGCTCCCCGAGCGCCAGACCTACCCGGTCCAGGTCGCCCTGACCGAGCCCGGGGAGCAGTTGCTACCCGGCATGACTGCGGAGGTCATCTTCCACGCCGAGATGGACCCGAGCGAGGGGTTCCGCATCCCCCTAACCGCCCTCCACGAGCACGACAACGAACACCAGGTCTGGCTCCGCGGGGATGACGGCACGGTCCGTCGTCAGGCCGTGGAGCTCATCGCCCTGGACCGGCGCAGCGCCCTGGTGGCGGACGGGCTGGAGACCGGTGACGAGGTGGTGACCGCCGGCGTGCACCACCTGGCCGAAGGCCAGCCCACCCGGCGGATGGATCCGGAGGCGCCGTGAGCATCGGCGGCTGGAGCCTGGCGCGTGCCCGGCTGATCGTCTTCGCGACGGTCCTGATCGGGCTGTCCGGCCTGTGGGCCTACGGCCAGCTCGGGCAGCTCGAGGACCCCGACTTCACGATCCACACCGCTCTGGTCCAGGCCGAGTACCCCGGTGCCCGGGCCGAGCGGGTGGAGGCGGAGGTCACCGAGGTCCTGGAGCGGCATATCCAACAGCTGGAAGAGCTCGAGGAGATCGAGTCGGTCAGCCGCGACGGCGACGTGGTGATCTACGTCGACGTCGACGAACGCTACTCCGGGGCGCGTCTGCGCCAGATCTGGGACGAGCTGAACAAGAAGGTCCAGCGCGCCAGCCTCGAGCTGCCCAACGAGGTACGCGGGCCGGTGGTGGACGACGACTACGGCGACGTCTTCGGGCTCCTCTACGCCGTCACCGGCGAGGGCTACAGCCTGCGCAAGATCGACGATTACGCCGATGAGCTCCGCCGCGAGCTGCTGCGCGTCCCCGGTGTGGCCCGCGCGGAGCTCTTCGGGCGCCAGGGCGAGCGGATCTTCATCGAGATCAGCCGTGAGCGGCTGTCGGCACTGAACCTCCACCCCGGGCAGATCGCCGAGACCCTGCAACGGCAGAACGTGGTCGCCCCGGCCGGCGCCATCGACCTGGACGACCACCGGGTGGGGCTGTTCGTCTCCGGGACCTTCGACAGTGTCGAGGACGTGCGCGGGCTGTCCATCCGCAACCCGGAGACCGACGAGCGGATCTACCTGCGCGACATCGCCGATGTGCGCCGCGGCTTCGCCGATCCACCGGAGCGGGTCTTCCGCCACGACGGCGAGCCGGGTGTGGCCCTCGGGATCTCACCGGCTCCGGGGACCAATGTCGTTGAACTCGGCGAGCGCATCGAGCAACGCCTGGCCGAACTCGAGCACGACCGCCCAGTGGGCATGACGTTGCATACCGTCAACGACCAACCAGAGACGGTGCGCGGGGCCATCGCCGAGTTCGTGACCAACCTGGCCACTGCCGTGGTCATCGTGCTTGCCGTGCTGTTGATCGCCCTGGGCTGGCGAACCGGTTTGATTGTCGGCGCAGGCGTGCCCCTGACCATCCTCGGCACCTTCCTGGTGATGTGGGTCACCGGCATCGACCTGCACCGCGTCTCACTGGGGGCGCTGATCGTCGTCCTGGGCATGCTGGTGGACAACGCCATCGTGGTCGCCGAGCTGACCATGACCCGAATCCAGCGTGGCGTCGAGCGGGCGAAGGCGGCCCGACAGGCGGTCAGCGAGACGGCCATACCGCTGCTGATCGGGACCGCCATCGCCGCCCTGGCCTTCTCGCCGATCAGCTTCACGCCGTCAGCGGTGGGCGAGTTCACCAGCTCCCTGTTCTGGGTGGTCGCCTTCGCCCTGGGCCTGAGCTGGATCCTGGCGGTGACCTTCACCACCCTGCTCGCCTACCGCTTCCTGCCGGCACCGACCAGCGGCGAGGCCCGTGACCCCCACGACACCCTCTGGCACCGGGCCTACCGGCGCGCCCTGGGCGGGATGCTGCGCTACCGCACCACCAGCCTGATCACCGTCCTGCTGGTGGTGGCCATCGCCGTGGCCGCCTTCACCCTGGTGCCACGGATCTTCTTTCCGGCCGCTGATCGCGATCAGTTCCTGATCGACCACTGGCGCAGCGAGGGCACCCGCATCGAGGCAGTGGCCGACGAGACGGCGCGCCTCGAGGCCTTCCTCCGCGAACACGACGATGTGGCTCGGGTCACCACCTTTGTCGGTGAGGGGGCGCCGCGCTTCTACCTGCCAATGATCCCCGAGCTGCCCAATCCAGCCTACGCCCAGCTGCTGGTCGGCACGGAACCGGACAGCGACCTGGATGCGGTTATGGCCGACGTGCGCGACTGGCTGGATGGGCGGTTCGCCGACGCGCAGCCACGGGTGCGACCGATGATGCTCGGGGACCCGGTACGCTACCCGGTGGAACTGCGCGTGGCCGGCCCGCGTGACCACGCCGAGCTGCGCCAGGTCGCCGAGGAACTGCGCGACTGGCTGGCGGGCCAGCCGGAGACCGCAGGCACGCGACACAATTGGCGCCAGCAGGCGCTATCTCTGGACGTCGAAGTCGACCAGGAGCGAGCCCGCGCCGCCGGGCTCTCCTCGGCCGAGGTGGCAGAAACCCTGGAGATGGCCTACGACGACGGCCCCATCGGGGTGCTCATCGATGGCGACCGCCACCTGCCCATCCACTGGTACCTGCCGGAGGTCGAGCGCGGTGACCTTTCGCGACTCGATACCCTGGAGATCTGGCCCCGGGACAGCGAGCGCCCGGTACCGCTGCGCCAGGTAGCGAACCTGAAGCCGGCCTGGGAGGAGCGCAGCATCTGGCGCCAGGACCGCGTGCCGACGGTGACCGTGCAGGCCGACCTGGTGCCCGGCGCCACCGCCGAGGGGCTGGTGGCCCGACTCGACCCGCAGCTCGACGAGCTCGACCTGCCCTCCGGGCTGGAGCTGGCCTGGGGGGGTGAGGCCGAGGCCTCGTGGGAGGCGCGCGCTGACGTGCTGATCTTCGTGCCCCTGGTGCTGGCGGTGATGGCCCTGCTCCTGGTGGCCCAGTTCAACAGCCTGCGCGACGCCACCGTGGTGGCCCTCACCGTACCCCTGGGGCTGATCGGGGTGGTTGCCGGGCTCCTGCTCTTCCGCCAGCCGTTCGGCTTCATCGCCCTGCTCGGCGCCATGAGCCTGGCCGGCATGCTGATCCGCAACGCCATCGTCCTGGTCGAGCAGATCCGGCTCAACCGCGCGGACGGCATGGCCACCCACCCGGCCATCGTCGAGGCCGGCGTCGGCCGCATGCGCCCGGTGCTGCTGACCGCGGCCACCACCATCCTGGGCATGATCCCGCTGGCCCTCTCGGGCCCCTTCTGGGCGCCCATGGCCACCGCGGTCATGTCCGGCCTGGCCTTCGGCACTATCCTCATCCTCGGCGTGGTACCCGTCCTCTACGCCCTCTTGCATCGCGCCGAACGCTAGCCACCGTCCCGTTACCCGGTCACCACCCGTCCATGCCCATTGCCCAGCTGCTGATCACCATCTACTGCACGGTCCTGGCCTTCTCGGCCATCCATGCCCCGCAGCCGCTGCTACCGACGCTGCAGGCGGCTTTCTCGGTGAGCGAGCCGAAGGCCTCGCTGCTGCTCACCGCTACCCTGCTGCCCCTGGCGGTCGCGCCCATCGCCTACGGCTTCGTCCTCCAGCGCGTCTCCTCGCGGCAGATGCTGGTGGTGGCCTCGGGGCTACTGGCGCTCACCCAGCTAGCGGTGGCCATCGCACCCACCTTCGAGATCCTGCTGGGGCTGCGCCTGGTACAAGGCCTGCTGATCCCGGCCATCCTCACCGCCCTGATGACCTACCTGGCCGCCAGCGCCGCGCCGGGGCGGACCACGCGGGTGATGGCCGGCTATGTAGCGGCCACGGTCATGGGCGGTTTCCTGGGCCGGGCCATCGCCGGCGCCATGACCACCGCCGCCAGCTGGGAGGCGGCCTTCCTGCTCTTCGGGATCGCCCAGCTGCTCTGCACCGCTCTGTTGCTGCGCCTGGACGCCGACCCGCAGGCCGGATTCGGCCGCCTGGACCGCCGCGCCGTCGGCCAGATCCTGCGCCAGCCGCGGGCCCTACGGGTCTACGGCGCCATCTTCTGCGCCTTCTTCGTCTTCCTCTCGCTGCTCACCTTCCTGCCCTTCCGTCTGGTGGAGTTGGAAACCGGACTGAGCGATCTGGGCATCTCGCTGATGTACACCGGTTACCTGATGGGTGTGGTCACCGCGCTCAGCGCCCTGCGCGTGGCTGATCGCATCGGCGGCGTGGTCAACACCATGCTGTTGGGCATCGCCATCTTTGCTGCCTCGCTGGCGATGTTCCTCGGCCCCTGGCTGGCGGTGATCTTCGTCGGGATGTTCGTCTTCTGCGCCGGGATGTTCCTGCTCCACGCCCTGGCGCCCGGGTTCCTGAACCAGGAGGTGGACGGCGATATCGGCGTGGTCAACGGCCTCTACATCGCCTTCTACTACGCCGGCGGCGCGGTGGGCTCCTGGCTACCGGGCTACCTCTACCACGGCCTGGGCTGGGAGGCCTACGTGGCCTCCCTGGCGGCCATGCTCGGCCTGGCCGGGTACTGGATCTGGGGGCTGCGGTCCGCCCCACGCGCTGAACGGGGCACCTACTCCGGCTGACGCCGGATCAGCGTCCCCACGCCCTTGTCGGTGAAGAGCTCGAGCAGCACCGCATGGGGCACCCGGCCATCGATGATGTGCGCATTGCGCACGCCGCCGGCGACGGCGTCCAGAGCGCAGCGGATCTTCGGCAGCATGCCGCCGGCGATGGTGCCGTCGGCGATCAGCTCATCGACCCGCTCGGGACTCAGGCCGGTGAGCAGATGACCGGCGCCGTCGAGCACCCCCGGCGTGTTGGTGAGCAGCAACAGCTTCTCCGCGCTGAGCACCTCGGCGATCTTGCCGGCCACCAGATCGGCATTGATGTTGTAGGAGGTGCCACGCTCGTCCACGCCGATGGGCGCAACCACCGGGATGAACTCGCCGGAGTCGAGCATCTCGACCACCGCCGGGTCGATGTGATCGACCTCGCCGACGTGGCCGATATCGATAATCTCCGGGACCTGGTTCTCAGGCCCGGGCTGCTCCACCTCCAGCTTGCGGGCCCGGATCAGGCCGCCGTCCTTGCCAGTGAGCCCCACGGCGCGACCGCCCTGGGCGCTGATCAGGTTGACGATCTCCTTGTTGACCAGGCCACCGAGCACCATCTCCACCACGTCCATGGTCTCGGCGTCCGTCACCCGCATGCCCTGGACGAACTCCGTCTCCTTGCCGATGCGCTCGAGCAGGTTACCGATCTGCGGGCCACCGCCGTGGACCACCACAACCCGGAAACCGACCAGCCGCATGAGCACGATATCCCGCGCGAAGGCCACCTTCAGTGCCTCGTCCACCATGGCGTTACCGCCGAATTTGACGACAATGGTCTTGCCACGGAAGCGCCGGATGTACGGCAGCGCCTCGACCAGGACCTGGGCGGTAAGATCGGGATCAATTGGGGTCTCGGGCATGGCTCGGATCGTATTCTGAGATTCGGGTTTGGAGGCTGGGTATCGTTATCTGGTTTCGCGCTGGGAGTTTCCAGGGCCGAACGGCTCCTGACAAGGCGCCGGTGCGGTGGGCATCATCCGCCGGGTATCGCCAGCCCCGGCCGCACGGCCGCGAGCAGAGCCTCGAAGGCCTCCCGAATGCGGGCCAGGCCGGCGTCGTCGTTGGCCTCGAAACGCACCACCAGCACCGGCGTGGTGTTGGAGGCGCGGATCAACCCCCAGCCATCAGACCACTCCACACGGATGCCGTCGATGGTGTGGATGGTGGCGTCGGTGAACCGCCGCTGCCCTTCCGTCACCAGTGCGTCCATGAGCTCGACCTGTTCACCCTCCTGGATGTGCACCTTAAGCTCCGGCGTGGAGACACCCTCGGGCAGTTCGGCGAAGATCTCGGCGCTGGGCCGGCCGTCGGCGGCGACGATCTCCACCAGCCGCGCGCCGGTGTAAAGACCGTCGTCGAAGCCGTACCAGCGCTCGGCGAAGAAGGTGTGGCCGCTCATCTCGCCGGCCAGCGGGGCACCGGTTTCGCGCAGTGTGGCTTTGATCAGCGAGTGCCCGGTGCGCGACATCTGCGGCCGCCCACCGGCCGCCTCGATGACCTGCTTGAGGTGCATACTGCACTTGACGTCGAAGACCACCGGCTCGCCGGGACGGCGGCTGAGCACATCGCGGGCGTAGAGCATCAGCTGCCGGTCGGGCCAGATGATTTTGCCTGCCGAGTCCACGACCCCGAGGCGATCGCCGTCGCCGTCAAAGGCCAGGCCCAGGTCGGCCCCGCTCTCGCGGACCCGTGCGATGAGCGTCTCCAGGTTGTGCGGTTCGGCCGGGTCCGGATGGTGGTTGGGGAAGTCGCCATCCACGTCGCAGAACAGGGCCTCCACCTCACAGCCCAGGGCCTCGAAGAGCTGCGGCGCCACCGCGCCGGCGACGCCGTTACCGGCATCGAGGACCACCCGCAGGGAACGCGCCGGGCGGATATCGCCGGTAATCCGCGCCAAGTAGCGCTCCACCAGGTCCGTACGCGATTCCACGCCCCCCTCCCCTGCGGACAGGCAGCCGTCCTGGATGCGCCGATAGAGGGCCGTGATGGCCTCGCCAGAGAGGGTGTCGCCGGCGACCATGATCTTCAGTCCGTTGTACTCCGGCGGGTTGTGGCTGCCAGTGATCATCACCCCGGAGCCGGTCTCCAGCTCGTGGGTGGCGAAGTACATCACCGGCGTGGGGGCCTGGCCGATGTCAACGACATCGCATCCGGCGTCGTTCATGCCGGCAGCCACCGCCGCGGCCAGCTCGGCACTGGAGTGACGGCCGTCACGGCCGACCACCAGGCGGCGGACGCCGCGCTCGCGCGCCTCGCTGCCCACCGCACGGCCCACCCAGCGGACGATGTCGGCATTCAGGGTCTCGCCCACCACGCCACGGACGTCGTAGGCACGAAAGATCGATGCGGGTACTTGCGCTGCGCTCACGGGCTCCTCCTTGTCATTCTCGGTGCGGGGACTCCCCCGTCATAGCGTGCCGCTGTGGCCGAATCCGCCCTCGCCGCGCTCGGTGGTGGCCGAGAACGCCGAGACGTAGTCCAGCGTGACCTGCACCACCGGCTGGAAGAGCAGCTGCGCGATGCGCTCCCCCGGGGTGATCGTATAGGGCTCGGTGCCGTCGTGGGCAAGGATCACCCCGATCTCCCCATGGTAGTCGGAATCGATGACGCCGATACCCTGGGCTACCCGCAGGCCGTGCTTGAGGGAGAGCCCCGAGCGCGAGGCCACCACACCGACCAGGCCGGGGTCGTGGATATTCACCGCCAGCCCGGTACCGATCAGCCGTCGCTGCCCGGGCTCCAGGGCCAACGGCTCGTCCAGGCAGGCCCGCAGGTCGATGGCGGCCGAGCCGTCGGTGGCGTAGTCAGGCAGCGGGATCTCGCTGCCGAGACGTGCATCGACGATGCGTGCTTCGATCCTACGGTGCATGGTGGCTCCTCGTTGCCTCCGCGAACCCGGCGCGCTCGGCCACGATCTGCAGCAGCTCCCGGGCCAGTGCCGTCTTGGGCTGCTCGGCCAGGGCGACGCTGCCGTCGCGCCAGAGGACTTCCAGGGCGTTGTCGTCGGTATCGAACCCCTGACCCGGACCGACGCGGTTGGCGGCGATCAGGTCGAGATCCTTGTCGTTGAGCTTGCGCCGGGCGTACTCGCTGACGCGCTCGGTCTCGGCGGCGAACCCCACCACGAAGGGCCGGGGCGAGCGGGCCGCCACGGCCCGCAAGGTATCCGGCGTGGGCTCCAGGGCCAGGGTCAGGGCGTCCCCGCCTTTCTTGATCTTCTCAGGCGCCTCGCGCTCGGGCCGATAGTCGCTCACGGCTGCGGCGGCGATGAAGCAGTCCGCCTCATCGATACAACCGAGCACGGCATCGTACATCTGCCCGGCCCGCTCGACATCGACTCGCTCCACGCCCGGGGGCGTGGCCAGCGCCGTGGGGCCGGCCACGAGGATCACCCGGGCGCCAGCCTCACGGGCGGCGGCCGCCAGGGCGAAGCCCATCCGGCCGGAGCTGCGATTGGTCAGGTACCGTACCGGGTCGAGGGGCTCGCGGGTGGGGCCGGCGGTGATCAGCACCGTGCGCCCGGCCCACGGCCCGGCGGCGCCCCCGGCATCGAGGAGGGCCGCGGCGATGGCCGCCGGATCGGACATGCGCCCCTCGCCAGACTCCCCGCAGGCCTGTTCACCAACCTCGGGGCCGATACACGCCACGCCGCGGCGGTGCAGGGTCGCCAGGTTTTCGCGGGTCGCCCCCGCCTCCCACATGACGTGGTTCATGGCCGGGGCCACCATGATCGGCGCCCGCGAGGCCAGGCACAGCGCCGCCGGCAGGTCGTCCGCGCGCCCCTGGGCCAGGCGTGCCAGGAAATCCGCGGTGGCGGGTGCCACGACGATGCGATCCGGCCAGCGCGCCAGCTCGATATGGCCCATCCCCGCCTCGGCATCCGGATCCAGCAGATCGGTATGGACGCGGTGGCCGGACAGGGCCTGGAAGGTCAGCGGGGTGACGAAGTGCTGCGCGGCCGCGGTCATCACCACGCGCACGTCGGCACCGCCGCGGCGCAGCTCGCGCACCAGGTCAGCGGCCTTGTAGGCGGCGATCCCGCCGGTCACCACGAGCAGGATGCGGATCGGTCGGCTCGGCAAAGACATACGCGTATTGTCGCAGATCCGTGCAGGCGGCGCGCGACTGCGCTACACCGCTAGCCGATGGGGTTCCATCATGGGCCGCATTCTATCGTTTCATCCCATTGGGGACAGGGTATTCACCCGAGGAGGCACCATGAGCCGAGAGCACGCACACGTGGACGAGACCACCGAGCATTACGCGCATACGTCGGAGGCCGATACCGGCTCCGAAACCGCCGAAGGAGCGGCCACCGGCGGCAGCGCACTAGGCCGGATGTTCGGGGCGACGGACGAGAACGAGTTCGAGACCTACGAAGAGCTGGATGCCCACATCAAGCGCACCGAGTCCGCCGCCATGGTGCGGCTGATCGGCGCTCCCGCCGCAGCAATGGTGGTCCTTCTGGGCCTGCATCTGGTGGGCGCTCACCAGCTGGCCATCGCCCTGGCCTTCCCGCTGCTGTTCATCGTCGCGATCTTCATGATGACGGCCAACATCAACCGCTACCAGGCGCGCCGCCTCAAGCGCGTGCGCGACAACTGGGCGGAGGAGTAATCGCCGGGGCGCCGCTGCGCGGCGGCGCCCATTGACAACCCATGGACTCGACGCCGCCAGGGAGGGCAGTGTCATGTCGATACGTTCGTGGCCGCGCGAGGAGCGGCCCCGCGAGCGGCTGATCCAGCGCGGTCCGCAAGCGCTGTCCGACGCCGAGCTGCTCGCCATCTTCCTGCGCACTGGGCGCCGCGGCCAGTCCGCGGTGGAGCTGGCCCGGGAACTGTTAGCCGCGTTCAGCGGCCTGCGCGGCCTCCTCGAGGCCGATCGCGAGACCTTCGCCGCCCGCCCGGGGCTGGGCGACGCCAAGTACGCCCAGATGCAGGCGGCCCTGGAGATCGCCCGACGCCACCTGGGTGAACAGCTGCAGCGGGGCCCCACCCTGAGCAGCCCGGCGCAGACCCGGACGTACCTTGCCGCGCTGCTGCGCGACCACCCCAGCGAGGTCTTCGGCGGGCTGTTCCTGGACAACCGCCACCGAGTGATCGGCTTCGAGGAACTCTTCCGCGGGACCATCAACGGCGCCAGCGTCTATCCGCGAGAACTGGTGCGCCGCGCCCTGGCCCACAATGCAGCCGCGGTGATTGTGGCCCACAACCACCCCTCCGGCATCACGGAACCGAGTGCTGCGGACGAGGCCCTGACCCACCGCCTGCGCGAGGCCCTGGGACTGGTCGACGTCCGTCTGCTGGATCACTTCGTGGTGGGCGACGGCGAGCCGGTGTCACTCGCCGAGCGGGGGGTCCTGTAGGGGGCACATCCGCTGCGCGGGGTGCAGCGCTCCATGAGGCGACGGCTCAGGCGCTGACCGCCCCGCGCAGTTTGCTGATGGCGTTCTTCTCGAGCTGGCGGATGCGCTCGGCAGAGACACCGTAACGCTCGGCCAGCTCCTGCAAGGTCTGGCGCTCTTCCTCCAGCCAGCGGGCGCGCAGGATGTTCTGACTGCGCTCGTCCAGCTGACCGAGCGCCTGGTGCAGCGAATCGTCCTGGTGCGTCCCCCAGTCGGAACTCTCCACCACCTCGGCCGGATCGAAGCGCCGGTCCTCCAGGTAGGCCACCGGGGCCCGCGCCTGCTCTTCATCTTCTTCGGAAACCAGCGGATCGAAGCCCAGATCCTGCCCCGAGAGCCGGGACTCCATCTCCAGGACCGTCTCAGGCTGGACGCCGAGATCCTCGGCCACCGCGTTGACCTCTTCGCGGGTCATCCAGCCCAGGCGCTTCTTGGCGCCACGCAGGTTGAAGAACAGTTTGCGCTGCGCCTTGGTGGTGGCCACCTTGACGATGCGCCAGTTGCGCAGGATGAACTCGTGGATCTCGGCGCGGATCCAGTGCACGGCGAAGGAGACCAGACGAACCCCCACGTCCGGATCGAAGCGCTTGACGGCCTTCATCAGGCCGATATTGCCTTCCTGGATCAGGTCACCGAGGGCCAGGCCGTAGCCGCGGTACCCCCGAGCCACGTGGACGACGAAACGCAGATGCGAGAGCACCAGCTGCCGGGCGGCGTCGAGATCGCCTTCGTACTGGCACCGCCGGGCCAGCTCGTACTCCTCGTCGGCATCGAGCACCGGGATCTGGCTCACTGCCTGGATATACGCGTCCTCGCTGCTCGTCGGCAGCGGCAGATTGGCGTTACCCGCCGTGACCAGTGCCGTGCTCATACGCGCCTTCTCCTCCAACCTGTTCAAGACTCCTCTAGCCAGCCACCCAATCCGGTGTTTCTGCCTCTCCGAAGGCACGGCTGGGGGCGATGTCAGCGCTTTTCAAGGGTGATTCACAACCTGATGTGACCACAGTATAAAGCATCCGAAAGGGGTATGACGATTTACCGCGGTTCGATGGCGCTCAGGTGCCGTGCCACAGCGGTCCAGGCCCCGAGCACGCCGAGGGCGGCGCCGCCCACCGACAGCAGCAGCCCGTTCGCCAGGCCCAGACCGCTGAGGGTGAAATCGGTCCCGTAGGTGGCCGCCAACCGGCTGGCCGGACCGGCCAGTGCCCAGCGCCCGGCTTCGGTGAGCAGCCAGGCCAGCAGCCCCCCGATCAGCCCGTAGCCGATGCCTTCATAGAGGAACGGTCGGCGCACAAAACCATTGCCCCCGCCGATGAGCTTGATGATCTCGATCTCGTGCCGCCGGCTCTCGATGGTCAGACGGATGGTATTGCCGATGACCAGGATCACCGCCAGGGCCAGCAGCACCCCGGCGGACCACAGGGCCCGTTCGGCCAGCGTCATGATGGCGTGCAGGCGCTCGACCCACTCCTGATCGAGCCGCATGCGCACCACCGCCGGGTCGTCGGCCAACCCCTCGGCCAGCTCGGCCACGGCGTCGGGGTCGAGCCCGCGATCGACCGTCACCACCAGCACCGGCGGCAGCGGATTCTCATCGAGCAGTTCCAGCGCTGCGTCGAAGTCGGATCCGGCCCGGAATTCCGCCAGGGCCGCATCCGGGGTCACCGGCTCCACCCGGGTCACGCCGGCCTGTTCGGCCGCCACCTCCGCCTGCTCGCGCAGGGTGTCGGGCCCGGCATCGTGGGCCAGGAACAGGGAGATCTGCGGCGCCCCGTCTTCCCAGCCCCCCGCGACCCGCTCGGCGTTCTCCAGACTGAGCATGAACGCCGCCGGGAGGGCCAGGGCGATCCCCACCACGGCGCTGGTCAGCACGCTGTGCAGCGGCGCCCCCCGGGCACGCTGCACAGCCGCCGCCAGCGCCTGAGCGTGGCGGGAGAGATAGAGCAGCGGGGCGGCCAGCAGGCGCCCGATGGCGCCGGCCTCGCTGCGCCGTGAGGTGCGCAGCGCCGCCCGCTGTGCCCGCGCCTCGGCCCGAGCCTGGCGCCGCCGGGGGGTCGCCCCGCGCTCCGGACGCCGGGCCATCAGACCGCCTCTCGGGCCGGTCGATCGCCCACCAGCTCACCCTGGCGCAACGTCAGGGTGCGGTGGCCGAACCGCTCGACCAGCTCCAGGTCGTGGCTGGCGATCAACACCGTGGTGCCAATGCTCACGAACGAGGTAAACAGCCGCATGATCTCCTCGGAGAGTCCCGGATCCAGATTGCCGGTGGGCTCGTCGGCCAGCAGCACCGGGGGCCGGTTGACCACCGCGCGGGCGATGCCCACCCGCTGCTGCTCCCCTCCGGAGAGGGCCTCGGGGTAGCTCGTCTCCTTGTGCAGCAGGCCCACCTTGTCGAGGGCGGCGCGCACCCGGCGCGCTGCCTCGCGCCGGGCGACCCCGGTGATCTCCAGCGGCAGGGCGACGTTGCCGAAGACGCTGCGATCCGCCAGCAGGCGGTGATCCTGGAAGGTCACCCCGACCCGCTGGCGCAGCAGCGGGATCTTGCGCCGGGGCAGCTGGCCCACGTCGACGCCGGCGACCACCACCCGCCCGCCGCTCGGCCGCTCCAGCCGGGGGATCAGGCGCAGCAGGGTGCTCTTGCCGGCACCGGAGTGGCCGGTGATGAAGACCAGCTCGCCCTGACCGATCTCCAGGCTGACGCCCCGCAGGCCGTCCTGGCCAGCGCGCGGGTAGCGCTTGCTGACCCGGTCGAAGTGGATCATTCGGCGGTCAGCGCCTCGGCAAAGTCGGCCGCACGGAAGGTGCGCAGGTCCTCGACCTTCTCACCCACGCCGATGTAGCGCACCGGCACCTGGAGCCGCTCGGCCAGGGCCAGCAGCACGCCACCACGGGCGGTCCCGTCCAGCTTGGTCACGGCCAGACCGGTCACGTTCACCGCCGCGCCGAACTGCTCGGCCTGGGCCAGTGCGTTCTGGCCGTTGCCACCGTCGAGCACAAGGAGGGTCTCGTGGGGCGCATCGGCATCCTGCCGGCCGAGCACGCGGCGGATCTTGCGCAGCTCCTCCATGAGGTTGTCCTGGGTGTGCAGGCGGCCGGCGGTATCGGCGATGAGCACATCCGCACCGCGGGCGCGGGCGGCCTGGTGGGCATCGAAGACCACCGAGGCGGGATCCGAGCCCGTGGGCTGGGCGATCACCGGGCAACCGACCCGTTCGCCCCACTGCTGGAGCTGATCCACTGCAGCGGCGCGGAAGGTATCGCCTGCGGCGACCATCACCGACCGCCCCTCGTTCTGAAAACGGGCCGCCAGCTTGCCGATGGTGGTGGTCTTGCCGGCCCCGTTGACCCCGACCGTGAGGATGACGAAGGGCCGCTTGTCGGTATCGATCTGCAGCGGCTTCTCCACCGGCTCGAGCACCTTGACGATCTCGCTGCGCAGGGCCTCCAGCACCGTCTCGCCGGTACCGCCGCCGGAACCACCGAGGCGCTCGACGAGACCGTCGAGCACCTTCTGCGTCGCCTCCATGCCGACGTCGGCCTGGAGCAGACGCATCTCCAGCTCCTCGAGGAGCTCGTCGTCGAGTTCGCGGCGGCCAACGAACAACGTCGCCAGCCCTTCGGTGAGCCCGCTGCGGGTCCGCCGCAGCCCGTTGCGCAGTCGCCCCATCAGCCCGGGGCGTTTGTCGGTCTTCTCGCTTTCGCTCATGACCTTCGGCACTGTTGTGGTCCATTGGGATGCCGCGGGCCCGATGGGCGCTGCCGCCCGCGACTTGCGCTGTCGGGTATCCTACCATTGGTGCCGAACCCGGCGGCGACCCAACCCCAGAGGAGCCATGGCCCTGCGCAGACTGCTCACCACCCTGCTGCTCGCCAGCCTGGCGCCGCTTGCTGCGGCTGACCGCGTGCACCACCACGAGCTGGACAACGGCCTGACCGTTCTAGTCCAGGAGGACCACCGCGGCGGCGTGGTCGCCTCCATGCTCTGGTACCACGTCGGATCCGGCCACGAGCACCGGCCCATCACCGGCATCTCCCACGCCGTCGAACACATGATGTTCAAGGGCACCGAGACCCGCGAGACCGGTGAGTTCGCCCGACAGATCGCCCGCGAAGGGGGGCAGACCAACGCCTTCACCGCCCGCGATTTCACCGGCTACTTCCAACTGCTGGCGGCCGACCGCCTCGAGCTGGCCATGGAGCTGGAGGCCGACCGCATGCACCAGCTGGTCTTCGACCCCGAGGAGTTCCAGCGCGAGATGCAGGTCATCCACGAGGAACGGCGCCAGCGGGTCGACGATCCGCCGGAGGCCCGGGCCTTTGAACGCTTCACCGCCACCGCCCATATGGCCAGCCCCTACCGCCACCCGATCATCGGCTGGCAACGGGACCTGGACCGCCTGCGCCTGGAGGAGCTCGAGGCGTGGTACCAGCGCTGGTACACCCCGAGCAACGCCACTCTGGTGGTGGTCGGCGCGGTGGAGCCGGAGCGGGTCTTCGAACTGGCCGAGCGGCACTTCGGCGAGGTCCCTGCCCGCGAGGCCGAGCCGCAGCCGGAGGGCCGCGAGATCGACGCCGCCCCCGGGGAGCGACGCATTGAGGTCCGTTTCGACGACGCCCGCGTGCCCATGCTCTTCCTCGGCTACAACGTCCCCTCGCTGGCCACCGCGGCGGATCCCGGCGACGCCTACGCCCTGCTGTTGGCGGCCGAGCTGCTCGACGGCGGGCGCTCCGCCCGCCTGCCGGAGGCCCTGGTGCGCGGCAGCGGGGTGGCCACCAGCGCCTCGGCGGGCTATTCGCCGGTGGCGCGTCTCGACACCCTCTTCTCGCTGGTGGCACGGCCGGCCGACGACCAAGACCTGGACGACCTGGAATCCGCCCTGCGCGAGCAGATCCACCGGCTCCAGGAGGAGCCGGTGGCAGACTCGGAGCTGGAGCGCGCCATGACCCGCCTGTTCGCCGCCGAGGTCTACGCCCGGGACGCCCCCATGGGCCGCGCGCAGCGACTGGGGCGGCTGGCCAGCACGGGCATCGGCTGGGAAGAGGCGCAGCGTTTCGAGGAGCGGGTTCGCGCCGTCTCCCCGGAGGCCATCCAACGTGCCGCCGAAACGTACCTGCAACCGGAGCGGCTCACCGTGGGCCGCCTGCTGCCCGGCGAGGAGGATTGATGGGCGTCCTGCATCGATTCGGCGCGGCCGCCGTGGCCACCGTCATGCTGCTGGCCGGCACTGCACAGGCCGATCCGTTCGGCCCCGAGGTCCAGCGCTGGGAAGGCCGCGAAGGGGCCGCCGTCTACTTCATCCAGGCGCGCGAGGTACCGATGGTGGACATCCAGGTGATCTTTGACGCCGGCAGCGCCCGCGACCGCGGCACACCGGGCCTGGCGCTGCTCACCTCGCGCAGCCTGGACCAGGGGGCCGGTGAGCTCGATGCGGGAGCCCTGGCCCGCCGCCTGGAAGACGTCGGCGCGCGGCTGAGCACCTCGGCGGGCCGCCAGCAGGCCCAGGTCCACCTGCGCAGCCTCTCCGACGCCACGGCGCTGGATGCCTCCGTGGACCTCCTCGAGAAGGTCCTGGCCGTACCGGCCTTCGACGAGGAGGCGGTCCAGCGGGAGCTGCGACACATGCAGCAGAACCTGCGCGCCGAACGCCAGTCGGCCTCGAACATCGCCCTGCGCGCACTCTACGCCGCGATGTACGACGATCACCCCTACGCCCCCCCGCCGTCGGGCACCGAGGAGGGGCTGGCAGCCCTGGACGCCTCCCGGGTCGCCGCCTTCTTCCACGAGCACTACGTCGCCGCCAACGCCAGCATCGCCATCGTGGGGGACCTGGGGCGCGAGCAGGCCGAGGCACTGGCCGATCGCCTGCTCGGCGCCCTGGAGGGCGGTGAGCCGGCGCCGGCACTCCCCGAGCCGCCCGCCGAGCCGGCGCAGGAGGAGATCCGCATCCGCTTCCCGGGCTCACAGACGGCGCTGATGATGGGCCTGCCGGCGATCGCCCGCGGCGAGGAGGAGCTGGAGTACCCGCTGCGGGTGGCCAACCACGTCCTGGGCGGCGGCGGACTGGTGTCGCGGCTCTACCAGAGCATGCGCGAGGAGCGCGGGCTCTCCTACGCCTCGTCGTCGAGCCTGAACATCATGCCGGTGGGCGGCCCCTGGCTGATCCGCTCCACGGTCGAGGCCGAACGGAGCGAGGAAGCTCTGGAGGTGCTGCGAGCCGAGGTCGAGCGCCTCGCACGCGACGGCCTGGAGGACGAGGAGATCGACGCGACCGTTCGCCACCTCACCGGTTCCTTCCCGCTCAGCGTGGCGAACAACTCGGCGCTGGTCGGGCAGCTCAGCGTCATGGCAGCCAACCGCCTGCCCACCGACCACCTGGCGCGCTATATACCGCGCATGGAGGCCGTGGACGCGGCGGCGATCCGCCGCGCGCTGGACGAGCGGCTCGACCCGACGCGGATGGTCACCGTGCTGGTCGGCCCGGACCTGGAGAACGCTGACATGGAGATGGATCCAGAGTGAGCCGCCGCCGCGGGAGCCAGCTGCGTATCATCGCCGGGCAGTGGCGGGGACGGCGCCTGCCGATCCCGGCAGAGATCGGGGTGCGGCCCACCGGTGACCGGGTTCGCGAAACCCTGTTCAACTGGCTGGCCCCGATGCTGCCCGGCGCACGCTGCCTGGACCTGTTCGCCGGTACCGGCGCATTGGGCCTGGAGGCCCTCTCCCGCGGTGCCGCCGAGGTGGTCCTGGTGGAGCGCGAGCGGCGGGTCGCCGACACCCTGCGCCGGAACCTGACCACGCTGGGAGCGACACAGGCGCGGGTGGAGTGTGCCGACGGGGTCCACTACCTGCGCAACCGCCCCGCCGGCGGCCCCTTCGAGATCGTCTTACTCGACCCGCCCTACGGCACCGGGCTGCTGGCAGACTGCTGTCACGCCCTGGCCACCGGCGGATGGCTTGCGCCCGGCGCCCACATCTATATTGAAGACGACCGCAACACCCCGACGCCGCCGCTACCCGCGGGGTGGCACGTCCACCGGCAGGGCCGGGCCGGACGGTGCCGCTTCCAACTGCTGCGTGCCGACGGAGCCAACCCAGACGAGGACTGAGGAGCCATTGATGGGCGTAACCGCCATCTACCCCGGGACCTTCGACCCGATCACCCATGGGCACACGGACCTGATCCAGCGCGGAGCGCGGCTGTTCGACCGCCTGATCGTCGGCGTCGCCGCCAACCCCAGCCCTTCGAAGGCGCCCGCCTTCGCCGTGGAGGAGCGCCTGGAGCTGGCCCGCACGGCCCTGGCCGGCATCGACAACGTCGAGGTGGAGGCCTTTACCTCCCTGCTGGTGGACTTCGTCGCGCACCACGAGGCGCAGGTCATCGTCCGCGGCCTGCGGGCCGTCTCCGATTTCGAATACGAGTTCCAGCTGGCGAGCATGAACCGCCAGCTGCGGGCCGACGTCGAGACCGTATTCCTCACACCGGCGGAGCAGTACGCCTTCATCTCCTCAAGCCTCGTCCGCGAGGTCGCCGCGCTGGGCGGTGACGTCTCGCGTTTCGTCCACCCGGCAGTGGCGGAGGCATTGCGCAACCGCGTCCGCCGCGTCCCCTGACCCGCACCGCGAAGGAGGGCACCATGGCCTGGTCGTGGTTCAAGCCGTTGGTCTACGACAACAGCGTGCTGGAGGCGGCTCAGCTGCTGCAGATCTCCGAGTACGACTTCCTCGCCCTGGCCCACTGGCGCCGCTTCAAGCGCATCGCCCGACGCGAGGATCTGGATCGGCTCTTCGGGCTGTACATGCGCGATCAGGACTGCACACCACCGTGGGCACGGGAACTCGCGCGGGAGATCATCGCCCGGGCCGACGAGGGCACCCTCGACCCGCGGGACTACGGCGTCCGCGCCCCAGTCCCCAAGCTCGATGACCTATTCCGGATGCTGCGGGATGTCTTCATCATCCTGCTGTTCATGACCCTGTTCGCCCTCGGCCTGTGGCTCGGTACGCCCGCGCTCTAGGCCTGCCTAGCGCTGGCACCGGGGGCAGAACCAGGTCCCGCGCTGCGCCAGCCGGATCTGGCGCAGCGCGCCGCCGCAGACCGGGCACACCGAAGCGCCATAGACGGACAGATTCACGGCGAAGTATCCCGGCTCACCCGAACCGTCGGTGAAATCGCGCAGCGTGGTGCCCCCCGCCGCCAGCGCTGCCTCCAGGACCGCCCGTACGGCCCCGGCCAGGCGGTCGTACCGGGCCCGGGCGATCCGCCCGGCCGCTCGGTCCGGGCGGATACCGGCACGAAAGAGCGCCTCATTGGCATAGATATTCCCCACCCCGACCACGACGGTGGCATCCATCAGCAGGGCCTTCACCGCCACGCGACGGCCACGGGCCGCGCGGTGCAGCACGGCCCCATCGAAGGCCGATCCCAACGGCTCGGGGCCAAGGCGGCGGAGCAGCCGGTGGTCCTGCGGGTCCCCGTCACCGAGGAGCAGGCAGCCAAAACGGCGCGGGTCGGTCAGGCGGACGGCACGGCCATCATTGAGGACCAGATCGACATGGTCGTGCCGCCCCGGGGCATCGGTCTCCGCCACCAGCCGCAGGCTCCCGGACATACCCAGATGCAGCAACAGCCAGGCACCGCCGCCAAGGCGGATCAGCAGATACTTGGCGCGCCGCTCCAGGGCCACCACCTCCTCACCGACGACGGCGGCCTCCACCCTGGCCGGCACGGGATAGCGCAGCTGCCGTTGGCGTACCACGACGCGCTGCAGGGTACGCCCGACCAGGTGGACCTGCAGGCCGCGACGGGTGGTCTCAACCTCGGGCAGCTCGGGCAACGGCCGCCTCCCCTGGGATCACGATTCCGACGGCGGACCACGCCGGCGGGCGGCCAACCGTTCCGGACGCTCGCTGCGGGATAGATGAGCTAGCCAGGCCCACTGGGCGTCCGCCCACTTCAGCGACTCGAGATAGTGATGGTTGACCTGCATGGGATCGACCCCGGTGGCTGCCAGACGTTCCCAGTCTCCCCGCTCCTGGGCCAGGACCGCGGCGAGGATGCGCCCGTAGGGACCCTCAAGCTCAAGCAGCGCCTGACGCACCTCGAAGCTGAGCGGCAGCTCGGCACAGATGACCGACAGCGGCGCGTCGAGCACAGCATCGAGCCCGGAAAACAATCCGATGGTGAACGCCGCGCCAGGATCGGAACCGCCGTAGCGGTGGCGCACCAACTGCTCGCAGGTGCGCGCCCGCACCAGCAGGGCGACGATGCGTTCAGAGGGTTGATCGTTGCAGGAGGTCATGGCCAACAGCACAGCCCAGTTCGCCAGCTGCCTGCGCCCCAGGTAGAGCACGGCGGCGCGGATGCTGTCGATGTCCCGGGTGGGGAACAGCGGCGAGGCCAGATAGCGCAGGATCTTGTAGGACAGTGACACATCCTGGCCGATGATCTGCTCGATCTCCCGCACATCCAGTTCCGGGCGCTGCAGCGAGGCGATCAGGCGCAACAGCGGCAGGCGGTTGTGCGGCACCGAGCGCCGCGACAGCGTGGTCGGCCGCGACAGGAAGAACCCCTGGAAATAGTCGAACCCCGCCGCACGGCACAGATCCATCACCTCTCGGCTCTCGATCTTCTCGGCCAGCAACGACGGCACCCCCTGACGCTGGAGGGTCCGCGCATGGCGCACGATCTCCTGCGGCGCCATGCCGAGGACGTCGACCTTGACCATGTCCACGCACGGCAGCAGCCGCTCCCGGCCGGAGTCATCGAGCAGATAGTCGTCCAGGGCGATCCGGTAACCCTGCCGCGACAACCGGCACAGTGCTGCCCGCAACTCCTGGTCGGGGGCCACGTCCTCGAGGACCTCGATCACCACCTCGTGCTGCGGGAACGGCACGGGCTGCTGCAGGAGGAATCGCCGGGTGAGGTTCAGGTAGGCCGGCTGCCCACCGGTGATCGAGCGCAGCCCGATCTCCATGAAGGCGCTGAGGATTACAGTGGCCGTGGCCGCGTCGCCGTCGGCAAAACGCGCCGATTCCTCACGCCCGGCGCGGTAGAGGAGTTCGTAGCCACAGACCCGCAGCTCGCGGTCGAATACCGGCTGACGGGCCAGAAAGATCTCCGACATGGCAGCGAAACTCCACGACGCAGCTCTCGGGGGGAGCAGGGAGCAAGATTCCCCGACCGACGCGCAACGGTCAAGCGGCCAGCCAGCCCCGATACACAACGGGCCCGGTGCCGAAGGCAGCCGGGCCCGTTGGCGATGCGGCGCGTTAGCGCCGCTCCCGCTACTTGAGCTTGGTCTCGCGGTAGGTTACGTGCTTGCGTACGACCGGATCGTACTTCTTCATCTCAAGCTTGTGCGGGGTGTTTCGCTTGTTCTTATCGGTGGTGTAGAAGTGGCCCGTGCCGGCACTCGACACCAGCTTGATCTTCTCGCGTGCGCTCTTACCGGCCATTAGACCCTCTCCCCACGGGCCCGCATGTCGGCGAGCACCGCGTCAATGCCGCGTTTGTCGATGATCCGCATGCCCTTGGCGGAGACACGCAGACGTACCCAGCGATTCTCGCTCTCCACCCAGTAGCGGTGATCGTGCAGGTTGGGCAGAAAACGCCGGCGCGTCTTGTTGTTGGCGTGGGAAACGTTGTTCCCCGTACCCGGACGCGTGCCGGTGACTTGGCAGACCTTGGACATAACTACGCTCCTCAATCCCAGCTCGCCGGCAGCCGCCGGAAAAGGCGGTTTTTATACCAGCATCCGGGCGCCGACGCAAGGAGTGCTTGCCGCAACCAGCCAGACCCCCTACGATTGCTCTGCCCATCGCTCCAGGGATGAGGGGAGGAGATTATAATGACACAAAGCGTGACTGATTCGGCACGCGACAACATGATCCGCCGCCAGATCCGCCCGTGGAACGTGCTCGAGCCGCGGGTGCTGGAGGCACTGGAGGCGATCCCCCGCGAGGATTTCGTACCCGAGCACCTGCGCGGGATGGCGTACAGCGACCTGCAACTGCCGCTGGGCAACGGCGAGGTGATGATGGAGCCCCGCCTGGAAGGGCGGATGCTGCAGGAACTGGACCCGGCACCGGGCGAGAAGGCGCTGGAGGTCGGCACTGGCAGCGGTTACGTCACCGCCTGCCTGGCCCACCTGTGTGGCCACGTAACCAGTGTCGAGCTGCACGCCGACCTGCACCGACAGGCTCAGCAGCGGCTCGAGGCCGCCGGGGTAGCCGAGGGCACCGAGCTGGTCCAGGGCGATGCCGCCCACGGCTGGCATGATGCCCAGCACTACGACGTGATCTCGGTCACCGGCTCCCTGCCCGAGCTCCACGACGGCTTCCACAGCTCCCTGACCATCGGCGGCCGGTTGTTCGTCATCGTCGGTCAGGGCCCGATGATGGAGGCCCTGCGCATCACCCGCACGGGCCCCAACGCCTGGTCGACCCAGAGCGTCTTCGATACCGCAGTGCCGCCGCTGCGCGGCCTGACCAAGAGGGATCCATTCAAGCTTTGAGCAACGCCGCCACAGCCCCCAAGGGCCGGCGCCGCGGGGCCCGGCCCACCCCGAAAGACGACCGCCTGCTGCAGCTGCGCTTCCTGCATCCGCGATTCTGGGGCGTGTGGCTGCAGCTGGGCCTGTTGCGGACCGTGGTGACTTTGCCTCACCGGGCCCGCATGGCCTTCGGCGCGGGCATCGGCGAGCTTGCATGGCACATGGCACCGCAGCGGCGCCGACTGGTCCTGCGCAACCTCGAACTCAGCTTCCCCGAGCTCTCCGAGCAGCGCCGCCAAACCATTGCCCGGGAGAACTTCCGACTGATGGGCATCGGGGTGGTCGAGACGGCGATGGGCTGGTGGCTCCCCATGGAACGGATCGCCGAGCTGTTCGAGGTCCACGGCCAGGAGCATCTCGAGGCTGCTCGGGCGAGCGACCGTGGCGTACTGTTGCTCAGCTGCCACATGCTCGGCCTGGAGCTCAGCGCGGCTCGGGTTTTGCAGATCACGCCATTCAAGGCCCTCTACCGCGAGGACCGCAACCCGCTGGTGGCCACCCTGATCCGGCGCAACCGGCGCCGGCGCATCGAGGATGTCATCTCCAACCAGGACATGCGCGGCATGATCCGCGCGCTCAAGGACGGCGATATCATCTGGTACGCGCCGGACGAAAACATCGCGCCGCGGCGGGGCGGCATCTTTGTGCCCTTTTTCGGCATCCAGGCCGCCACCACACCGGCAACGGCACGACTGGCCGAACGCACCGGGTGCATCGTGCTGCCCTACTACCCGCAGCGGCTGGCGGGCGGGCGCTACCGCTTGGTCTTCGAACCCCCACTGGAAGACTTCCCCAGCGGCGACATCCACGCCGATACGGCGCGCATCAATCGACTGATCGAACAGTGGATCCGGCAACAGCCGGAACAGTACTTCTGGGTCCGCAAACGATTCAAATCCCGGCCCGAGGGCGAGCCCCCGCGCTACTGAACCGATGCTGAAACCTGTCTACACCACCCTGCTCTACGGCCTGGCCCCGCTGATCTGGCTATGGCTGAGGCGCAGCGCCCGCCAGCGCGGCGGCCCGCGCATGCGCCGCGAGCGCCGCGGCCATTACGGACTGCCCGAGGTGAACCACCCCCTGTGGCTACACTGCGCCTCGGTGGGGGAGGTCCGCACTGCCGCCCCGCTGATCCACGCCCTCGCCGCGCGGCGACCGGGGCTGCCCCTGCTGGTCACCACTGCCACCGCCACGGGCGCCGAGACCGCCGCCCGGGTCCTGCCCGCTGGCACCCGGCACGCCTACCTGCCGCTGGACTGGCCAGGGGCCGTCCGCCGCTTCCTGGACGCCTTCGAGCCGCGCGGCGCCGTGATCCTGGAAACCGAGATCTGGCCCAACCTCTACGCCGCCACCGCGCGGCGAGGCATCCCACTGCTGCTGGCCAACGCCCGCCTGTCCGAACGCACCGTCGAAGGCGCCACCCTGGTCCGACGACTGCAGGGCGAGGCCCTCACCCACGTCGACCTCATCCTGGCGCGCAGCGATCTCGACGCCCGGCGGTTTGCCGGCTTCGGCGTCCCTGCGGAGCGTCTGCACACCCTCGGCAGCCTGAAACTGGCGCCCCCCATCACCCCGGCCCCCGAGCCGTTCGCCTTCAAGCGCCCGGCGCTCCTGGCGGCCTCGACCCACGACGACGAGGAGATCCGCATCGCCAACGCCTGGGCCGAGGCGCGCCGGGAACGCGACGTCCCGCAGCTACTGGTCATCGTCCCGCGCCACCCTGAGCGCGGGCCGGCGATTCGCCAGTCGCTGCAACAGGCCAGCTTCCGTGTGGCGCTGCGCTCGGCGGGCGAAGACTGGCAATGGGCCGATATCTACGTGGCCGACACTCTGGGAGAGCTGGAGTCGTTCATGGCCGGGGCGGAGACGGTAATCATCGGCGGCTCGCTGATCCGCCGCGGCGGGCAGAACCTGGTGGAGCCGGCACGGCTCGGTAAGCCGATTCTGTTCGGTCCGCATATGAGCAACTTCGCCGAGGAGTCGGAGCGGCTCCTCGCTGCCGGCGGCGCACAGCGTTTCTTCGATGAGACCGACCTGCGCCACGCCATCGCCGAGCTGGCCCGCGACCCGAGAGCCCGCCGGGAGATGGGCGAGCAGGCTGCGGCCACGGTCCAGGCGGCCCAGGACACCGCGGGCCTCTACGCCGACGCCATCCTCGCCCACCTCGAGTCACGCCCCGGGGCGGCGCCGACCGAGCGTTAGCCCGGCGACTCGACGCGAAACGGCGCGCAGCGCTGCGGGCGGAGCACCCCGCGAATCCGCGGGTAACAGGGCAGCCCGCGGTCGAACGGCGGATAGTCCTCCCCCTCGATGAGCGGCCGCAGGTAATCGCGACAGGCGGCGGTGATGCCGTAGCCATCCGGCGAGATGAACGCGGGCGGCAGCCCGCGCTCGATACTCGCCACCGCCTCCAGCGGCACCCGGTCGATGGACCACCGGTAGGGCCGATCCGAATCCCGGCGGATGACGGGCATGAAGCTGTGCTCGCCGGCCACCACGCCCTCGACGGCGGACCGCCCCACCGCATAGGCCTGCTGCACATCCACCCGCGAGGCCAGATGCCGGGCCGCCCGCTGGATGTAGTCCACCACCGACCAGTGCAGCTTAAGGCCGGTCTCCTGGCGGATGATCTCGGCCAGCCGCGGCGCCACGCCACCTAGCTGGGTGTAGGCGTAGATATCGTGGCTCTGCGCCACGGAGAACAGGGAGCCATCGGGGTTCTTGAGCCCCTCGGAGGCGACCACCACGCAGTAGCCGTGGGTGCGGACCGCCATCTGGAGCTGGGTGAGAAAATCGCCGAGATCGAAGGGGGTCTCGGGGAACAGGATCAGCATCGGCGGCCGGCCGTCGTACTCCTGGGCCAGCGCCGCTGCCGCCGCCAGCCACCCGGCGTGGCGCCCCATGACCTCGAGGATGAAGACCCGCGTCGAGGTGGTGTGGGCCGACTCGACGTCCAGGCTCGCCTCACGGACCACCGTGGCGATGAACTTGGCCGCCGATCCAAACCCGGGACTGGTGTCGGTCATGCCCAGGTCGTTGTCGATGGTCTTGGGCACGCCGACGGCGGTGATCGGGTAGCCGAGTTCGTCGCCGATGCGCGCGACCTTGTGGGCGGTGTCCATGGAGCCACCGCCGCCGTTGTAGAAGAAGTAGCCAATGTCGTGGGCGTGGAAGACCTCCACCAGGCGCTCGTACTGCGCCCGATCCCGCTTCAAGTCACCGAGGTCGAAACGGCACGACCCGAACGCCCCCCCGGGGGTATGGCGCAGGGCGGCCAGGGTCAGCGGATCCTCCTCATCGAGATCGAGGATCTCCTCCTCGAGCACCCCGAGGATCCCGTTACGAGCCGCGTAGCAGGTGCCGAAATGGGCCGGGTGACCCCGCACCGCCTCGATCACCCCCCAGGCGCTGGCGTTGATGACCGCCGTGACGCCACCGGACTGAGCATATAGTGCGTTCTTTGGCATGCGATCAGACTTGTGTGTTGACGCTCATGGGCTTGCGCACCAATGTACCGAAGGAATGCACCGAACGCTTGCCGCCGCCGGGCAATGGGCGGCGGATTTCCTCGGTCGATATTAAAGAAGTCATGAAAACCGCACGCCAGGGGAGAAAACCATGCACATCGGAACGACTCTGACCAACTACATCATCGAGACGCAACGCAACCTGCCTGAGGCCACCGGCGAGTTCACCGGCCTGCTCAACGATATCTCGGTGGCCTGCAAGCGCATCGCCGACCTGGTCAACAAGGGCGACCTGGTGGGCATGCTCGGCTCGGCCGACTCGGAGAACGTCCAGGGCGAGACCCAGAAGAAGCTCGACGTGGTGACCAACGAGGTCTTCATCGAGGCCCTGACCCAGAACGGCCATATCGCCGGCCTGGTTTCCGAGGAGATGGACGACATCTATACCCTGCCCAACCCGTCCCAGCGCGGCCGCTACCTGCTGCTCTGCGACCCGCTCGACGGCTCCTCGAACATCGACGTCAACGTCTCCGTGGGCACGATCTTCTCCATCGTCCGCGCGCCGCAGGGCAGCGAGAACCCCTCGGCCGGGGACTTCCTCCAGCACGGCACGGAGCAGGTGGCGGCCGGCTACTGCCTCTACGGCCCATCCACCATCCTGGTGCTCGCTGTCAAAGGCCAGGGCGTCCAGATGTTCACGCTCAACCGCGATTTCGGCGAGTTCATCCTCACCCGCAAGGACGTGCAGATCCCGGAAGATACCCAGGAATTCGCCATCAACGTCTCCAACCAGCGCCACTGGGAGGAGCCGGTCCAGCGCTACATCGACGAGTGCCTCCAGGGCAAGGAGGGGCCGCGGGGCCAAGACTTCAACATGCGCTGGGTGGCCTCGATGGTCGCCGAGGTGCACCGCATCCTCTGCCGGGGCGGCGTCTTCATGTACCCGCTCGACGCCAAGATCAAGGCCAAGGGGCAAAACGGCCGGCTGCGCCTGATGTACGAGGCCAATCCCATGAGCCTCATCGTCGAGCAGGCCGGCGGCGGCGCGACCACCGGCCGGCAGCGGATCCTTGAGCTCGATCCGAGCGACATCCACGAGCGGGCGCCGGTGGTCCTCGGCTCCAGGAACGAGGTCGAGCGGATCGCCCGCTACCATCAGGAGGGCTGAGGCGCTCGGGACTCGGACGACCCCGCACCCCGCCGGGCGCGGGGTGTTCAGACCCAGTCGCGGGGGATGAGATACACCTCGGTCAGGCGGGCCTCCGGGCTGCCGGGCTCGGGCTGGTAGCCGTACTCCCAGCGCACCCGGGGTGGCAGCGACATCAGGATTGATTCGGTCCGCCCCTCCGACTGGATGCCGAACCGGGTCCCGCGATCCTGCAGGAGGTTGAACTCCACATACCGGCCGCGCCGGTAGAGCTGGAACTCCCGCTCGCGGTCGCCGTAGGCGTGATCCCGGCGAGACTCGATGATGGGGCCGTAGGCATCGAGGAAGGCCCGCCCCACCCTCTGGACGAACCGGAAGGTCGTCTCGAACCCCCAGTCGTTGAGATCGTCGAAGAACAGCCCGCCGATGCCGCGTTGCTCATCGCGGTGGGGCAGGCGGAAGTAGTCGTCACACCAGCGTTTAAACACCGGATAGACCGTCTCTCCGAACGGCGCGCAGGCCGCCCGGGCACAGCGATGGAAATGGTAACAATCGTCGTCGAAGGGGTAGCAAGGGGTCAGATCGAACCCGCCGCCGAACCACCACTGGGCGCCGCGACCCGGCTCACCGGCCACAAACAACCGCAGGTTGGCGTGGGTGATCGGAACGTACGGGTTCCACGGGTGCAGCACCAGGGACACGCCCACCGCCTCGAAGGGCTGCCCGGCCAGCTCGGCCCGCCGCTCGGTGGCCGCCTCGGGCAGCGCCTCACCACGGACGTGGGAGAAGTTCACACCGCCCTGCTCGATCACCCGACCACCTTGAAGTACACGGCTCTCGCCGCCGCCCCCGCCAGGACGGTCCCAGCGATCCGCCTGGAAGGCACCGCCACCGTCCCAACCTTCAACGAACCGGCAGACACGCTCCTGCCAGGTCAACAGCCAGTCGTGGACGCGCTGGATCCCGTCGACCGGCATCGCATCCGTCATGCGGCACTCCGCTCGAGGCAGGCGTAGAAGAACCCATCCATCCCGTGCTCGCCGGGCAGGATCTGGCACCCGGACCCGGTGCAGCGGCCCACCGGCGCCAACGGCCCCGGTTTGGCATCGGCGTGCTCGGCCAGGAAACCGGCCACCACCTGCTCGTTCTCCTCGGGGAAGATCGAGCAGGTGGCGTAGAGCAACCGCCCGCCCGGCGCCAGCACGCGCCACAGGGCGGCGAGCAGGTGGCGCTGCGCCGCCGCCATGCGCGCCGGGTCGTCGACCCCGCGCAGCCACTTGATATCGGGGTGTCGGCGGATCACGCCGCTGCCCGTGCACGGGGCGTCGAGGAGGATGCGCTGAAACGGTTCACCGTCCCACCACGCTTCGGGGTCGGCGGCATCGGCGGCCAGGCATTGGGCCTCGTAGCCGCCACGCGCGAGGTTATCGCGTACCTGGCGCAGCCGGCGTGACGAACGGTCGAGGGCGGTCACCGCCGCCGTCGGCGTGTGCTCGAGCAGGTGCAGGGTCTTACCACCCGGTGCGGCACAGGCATCGAGCACCCGGTCGCCGGGTTGCGGGTCGAGAAGCGGGGCGGCGAGCTGCGCGGCCTCATCCTGCACCGACAACCACCCCTCGGCGAAGCCGGGCAGGCGGGCCACGGGTACCGGGGCATGGAGGGTCGCGGCGCTCGGCGCGACCTCGCCGGGGTGCGCCGGGATCTCCTGCTCGGCCAGCGATTGCAGGCACGCCTCGCGGGAGATGCGGTTCCGGTCGAAGCGCAGGGTCATTGGCGGGTGAGCGTTCCCGGCCTCGGCCACCGCCGGCCAATCCTCCGGCCAGGCGCGGCGTAGATGGTCCAGCAGCCACGGCGGCAGGGCGTAGCGGGCGGCTTCGTCTGCCGGCCCGGGTGGGGTGGCCTTGTGCAGCTTGCGCAGCACCGCGTTCACCATGCCGGCCGCGCGCGCCCGACGCAGCCGTCGGGCCGCATCGACGGCCTCGGAGACCGCCGCATGGGCTGGGGTGGCAAGCCCCTGGGCCTCCCAGGCCCCGATCACCAGCAGACCACGTAGCAGCGGATCGGCGCGCCAGTCGTCGCGCGGGGTCAGGGTCGCCACCTGGGCCTCGAGCCGGGTCAGCCAGCGCAGCGCGCCGTAGACCAGGGCCTGAAGCAACGACCGATTGCGCTCGGATACCCGGGAAAACTGGGCCTCCAGGGCCTCATCCAGGGTCTCGCCGCGCTCCAGCACCCGTTCAAGGACGTGCACCGCGGCGACCCGCGGGGGGGTACTCACTGAACCGGCTCTCCCGGCACCAGGCGGCGCCCGTTGAGGTAATCGGCAGCCGTCTGTTCCCGCCCACCGGCGGGCTTCAGCCGGGTGATCTCAAGACGCCCCTCGCCGGTAGCGACCTCGATGCCGCCACTGCCCACCGCCGCCACGGTTCCGGCCCGATCCTCGGGCCGCCCCGCACAGGCCCGTGCCGCCAGTACCCGCACCGGCGTCTCGCCCAGCTGGAGCCGCGCTCCGGGGACCGGGGCCAGGGCGCGCACGCGCCGCTCCAGTTGCTCCGCGGGCTCGGTGGGATCGAGCCAGCTCTCGTCGTTGGTCAGCTTGGCGGCGTAGGTCACGCCGTCGTCCGGCTGAGGCTCCGGGGTGATGGCCCCGGCCAGAATCTCGGGCAGGTGGGCGACCAGCAGGTCGGCGCCGATGCGCGCCAGGCGGTCGTGGAGCGACCCGGCGGTTTCGTCGGCACTGATCGGGGTCGCCTTGCGGGCAAGCATGGGCCCGGTATCCAGTCCCTCGTCCATCTGCATGAGGGTTACACCGGTCTGCTCGTCCCCGGCCAGCAGGGCGCGCTGGATCGGCGCCGCGCCCCGCCAGCGCGGCAGCAGCGAGGCGTGGACATTCACGCAGCCAAAGCGCGGTACGTCCAGCACATTGCGCCGCAGGATCTGGCCGTAGGCCACCACCACCATCAGATCGGGCGCCAGCGCGCGGATCTGCTCCGCCTCTTCGGCCCCCAGGCGCTCGGGCTGGTGAACGCCCAGCCCGTGGCGCTCGGCGGCCCGCTTGACCGGCGGCGGGGTCAGCCTCCGCCCTCGCCCGGCGGGCCGGTCGGGCTGGGTGAAGACCGCCACGGGCCTCACCCCGGCCTCGACCAGGGCATCGAGGCCGGGCACCGCAAAATCCGGGGTTCCGGCAAAGACGATCCGTGCCGCCATCAGCCCGCCGCGCTGAGCCGCTCGCGTTTCTCCATGCGCTTGCGCACCCGCTTGCGCTTGAGCTCGGAGAGGTAGTCGATGAACAGTCGACCGTCCAGATGGTCGATCTCGTGCTGCAGGCAGACGGCCAGCGTCCCCTCGGCCTCGCCCTCGATGGGCTGGGCGTCGCGGTCCAGCGCGCGGTAGCGCACCCGGGTGGCCCGTGCCACATCGTCGTAGTAGCCCGGGATGGACAGGCAGCCTTCCTCGCCGCTGGCCTCGCCGGTGGCCTCGAGGATCTCCGGATTGATCAGCACCAGCGGCTCGTCACGCTCCTCGGACACATCGATCACCGCCACCCGCCGGCGGTCGCCCACCTGCGTGGCGGCCAGACCGATGCCGCGGGCCTCGTACATGGTCTCAAGCATGTCGTCCACCAGGCGGCGGACGGCGTCGTCCACCTCGGCGACGGGCTCGGCCCGCTCACGGAGGCGGGGATCGGGATAGACAAGGATATCGAGGAGGGCCATGACCGATGCTGTGCCTGTTGTTAAATGACGGGTCGATTGTAACGCACCGCGCAGCCGAGGGCAGCCATAATCTGGAATGCTTATACAGAGCATCCAGACCGCCCCCGCTCCAACGGCACACCCTTGCGCCCGGCCCTCACCGCCCGGCACGGTATCGGTTCCTTCACCAAGGACGGTGAGCACGACATGGACGACGACACCCTCTACGCCCTGGCCCTGGCACGGGTGCCGGGCGTGGGGCCACGCACCTGGTCCCGGCTGATGGCGGCCTTTGGCGGGCCGGCGGCGGTCTTCCGGGCCGGGCGCAGCGCCCTGCGCAGCCTCGGCCTCAGCGCCGCCACCGAGAGCGGAATCCTCGCCCCGGACTGGAATGCCGCCCGGACCGATGCCGACTGGCTGGATGGCCCCGGGCCGCGGCACCTGCTGCGCCTGGCGCAACCCGGGTATCCGCGCCGCCTGGCCGAGATCCCCGACCCGCCGCCGCTGCTGTTCGTGACCGGCGATCCGACCACCCTACACCGGCCGCAGGTAGCCATTGTCGGCAGCCGCCACGCCACCGCCAGCGGCCGGGATCTGGCCCGCAACCTGGCAGGCGGCCTGGCACGCGCCGGCATCGCCACCACCAGCGGTCTGGCAACCGGCATCGATGCGGCCGCCCACCGTGGCGCGCTGGAGGCCGGCGGCACCACGCTGGCCGTTGTCGGCACCGAGCCGGACCAGGTCTACCCCGCCCGGCACCAGCGCCTGCACGCCGAGATCACCGCCTCCGGGGCGGTGCTCGGTGAGCTGCCCCCGGGCAGCGGCCCCCTGGCCGCCCACTTCCCACGGCGCAACCGCATCGTCAGCGGTCTGTCGCTGGGGGTCGTGGTCATCCAGGCCGGTCGCCACAGCGGCTCGCTGATCACCGCCCGGCTCGCTGCCGAGCAGGGCCGCGAGGTCTTCGCCGTACCCGGGTCGATCCACGACCCCCTGGCCCGCGGGTGCCACGCACTTCTGCGCGACGGCGCCAAGCTGTTAGAATCGATCGACGATATCCTGAAAGAGTTCCCGGGGACGGTCTGTGAAGCGCCCGTCAACGCCCCCTCGGAGTCGACCAGTCCAGCCGCGGATCCGGACGAGGCGCGTATCCTCGAAGCCCTCGGCCACGATCCGCTCACCCTCGACACCCTCCAGCAGCGGTCTGGATTGACGCTCGATAGGCTTTCATCCATTCTGCTAACCATGGAGCTGAAGGGCCTGTTGACTGCGGTACCCGGGGGCCGGTACCAGCGGCGCGGGCCAGAGGGCTGATGATGAAGCAGAACGTTTTCGAAGTGCTGATGTACCTGTTCGAGAACTACCTTTACAACGACGAGGAACCCGGCGATCGGGACTCGCTCGAGAGCGAACTCCACGAGGCCGGGTTCAGCGCGATGGAGATCCGCAAGGCCTTCGAGTGGCTCGATGCCCTCGCGGACTCCCGGGTGCTGCCGGCTGCACCGTCGGGCAAGTCGTCCATCCGGCTGTTCGGCGAGCCCGAGCTGGCACGCCTGGACACCGAGACCCGCGGGTTTATCCTCTACCTGGAGCAGGTGGGGATCCTCACGGCCGAGAGCCGTGAGCTGGTGCTCGACCGCATCCTGGCGCTGGACGACCACGAGGTGGACCTCGACACGGTCAAGTGGGTCATCCTGATGGTCCTGTTCAACCGCCCCGGCGAGGAAGAGGCGTACAACTGGATGGAGAACCTCATGTTCGACGTCCCGACGCACCTCGTCCACTGACGACGGGTGGCCGCCGCGCCCCGGCGCGGCGGCCGGTTTTACGGCCCGGCGCCGCCCTCCGGACGCCACCCGACCTCCCGCCCCTACATACGCGAACGGCTCTTCATGGGTAAAAGCCTCGTCATCGTCGAGTCGCCTGCCAAGGCGCGCACGATCAACAAATACCTGGGTTCCGATTACGAGGTCATGGCCTCCTACGGCCATGTCCGCGACCTCGTCCCCAAGGAGGGGGCGGTGGATCCGTCCAGCGGCTTCGCCATGAAGTACGCACCCATCGACAAGAACCAGAAGCACGTCGATGCCATCGCCAAGGCGGCCCGCAAGGCCGACGCCCTCTACCTGGCCACTGACCCGGACCGCGAGGGTGAAGCCATCTCCTGGCACCTGGTGGAGCTGCTGCGCGACAAGGGCACCCTGGACGACAAACCGGTCTATCGGGTGGTCTTCCACGAGATCACCAAGGGCGCCATCCAGGAGGCGATGAACAACCCGCGGGACATCTCCGAGGAGCTGGTCAACGCCCAGCAGGCGCGCCGCGCCCTCGACTACCTGGTCGGCTTCAACCTCTCGCCCCTGCTCTGGCGCAAGATCACCAGCGGCCTCTCCGCGGGCCGGGTGCAGAGCCCCGCGCTGCGGATGATCTGCGAGCGCGAGACCGAGATCGAGCAGTTCGAGCCCCAGGAGTACTGGAGCGTCGAGGCCGATGCCGCCAAGGCGCAGCAGCCCTTCATGGCCAAGCTCTCGCAGCTCCACGGCGAGAAGGTCCGGCAGTTCACCATCACCGACGAGACCCATGCCCAGGAGGTCGACCGCACCCTGCGCGAGGCCGCGCGTGCCCAACCCGACCCCGCCCGGATCGGCCCCACCGGCGATGGCGAGACCGAGGTCATCGGCACGCTGCGGGTCGCCTCGGTGGAGCGCAAGCAACGCCGGCGCAACCCGGCAGCGCCATTCATCACCTCGACCCTGCAGCAGGAGGCCTCGCGCAAGCTCGGCTTCACCGCCAGCCGGACCATGCGCATCGCCCAGCAGCTCTACGAGGGCATCGACGTCGGCGAAGGCAGTGCCGTCGGTCTGATCACCTACATGCGAACCGACTCGGTGAACCTCTCCGGCGAGGCGATCACTGAGATGCGCCAGGCCATCACCGACCGCTACGGCGCCGACAAGCTCCCGGGCCAGGCCCAGGTCTACAAGACCCGCTCGAAGAACGCCCAGGAGGCCCACGAGGCCATCCGGCCCACCTCGGCGTCGCGCCACCCGGACGATGTCCGCGCCTACCTCAACGAGGAGCAGCGCAAGCTCTACGATCTCATCTGGAAGCGCGCCGTCGCCTCACAGATGAAGCACGCCACCATCCACACGGTGGCCGTCGATCTGGCCGCCGACGCCGACGCCCGCCATCTGCTGCGGGCCACCGGCTCCACGGTGGCCGACCCGGGCTTCATGGTCGTCTACCGCGAGGGCAACGACGAGGGCAAAGACGACTCCGGCGAGAAGTTCCTGCCCGAACTCGAGGAGGGCGAGCAGGTGGACCTGCACGCCATCCGCGCCGAACAGCACTTCACCGAGCCGCCGCCGCGCTACACCGAGGCGAGCCTGGTCCGCGCCCTGGAGGAGTACGGCATCGGCCGGCCGTCGACCTACGCCTCGATCATCTCCACGCTGCAGAACCGCAACTATGTGGAGATGGACGGCAAACGCTTCATCCCCACCGACATCGGGCGCACAGTCAACAAGTTCCTGACCGAGCACTTCGATCGGTACGTGGACTACGACTTCACCGCCCGACTCGAGGACGACCTAGACGCCATCTCCCGCGGCGAGCAGGACTGGGTCCCGGTCCTGGAAGCGTTCTGGGAGCCCTTCCGGGAGCGGGTTGAGGAGAAGAAGAACGTCTCGCGCCAGGAGGCGGTCCAGGCGCGGGAACTGGGCACGGACCCGAAGACCGGCAAGCCGGTGACGGTGCGCATCGGTCGCTACGGCCCCTTCGCCCAGCTCGGCTCCCGCGACGACGACGAGAAGCCGCGTTTTGCCGGCCTGCGCCCGGGACAGAGCATCGACACCATCACCCTCGACGAGGCCCTGCAGCTGTTCAAGCTGCCGCGGGACATGGGCGAGACCGACGAGGGCGAAGACGTCCAGGTCAGCATCGGGCGCTTTGGCCCCTACGTGCGCTACGGCAAGAAGTTCGTCTCCATCCCCAAGGACGAGGACCCGTACACCATCACCAAGGAACGGGCCCACGAACTGGTGCGGGAGAAGAAACAGGCCGACGCCAACCGGATCATCCACGACTTCGGCGACGGCATTCAGATCCTGCGCGGACGCTACGGGCCGTACATCACCAACGGCGAGAAGAACGCCAAGGTGCCCAAGGACCGGGAGCCGGACTCGCTCACCCATGAGGAGTGCCAGGACCTGATCGCCAAGGCGCCGGCGCGCAAGGGGCGCCGCGGCGGGGCGGCCAAGGGTGGCCGCGGCCGCAGCAAGGCCACTAGCTGAGCTCGGCCAACGGCCAGCGGGGGCGTACGCTGAAGTCGAGATCGTCGCGGTAGCCCGCCTCCAGCCGACGCAGGCCGGCGTAGGCGATCATCGCAGCGTTGTCGGTACACAGCTCCAGGCGCGGGTAGTGGGCGGTGAAGCCGCTCGCCCGCCCCACCTCATCCAGGCGTTCGCGCAACCGGGCGTTGGCGCCCACCCCGCCGGAGACCACGAGCCGGCCCGCGCCCGTCTGCTCGATGGCACGCCGGCACTTGATCACCAGGGTATCCACCACCGCCTCCTGGAATCCGTGGGCGATGTCCGCCCGGGCCTGCTGATCGTTCCCCGCCGCCTCGACGGCGTGGAGGACCGCCGTCTTCAGGCCGCTGAAGCTGAAGTCCAGCCCCGGCCGGTCGGTCATCGGCCGCGGCAGGCGCACCGCCCCCGGTGTTCCCTCGACGGCGAGGCGGGCGATGGCCGGCCCCCCCGGGTACGGCAGCCCCAGCAGCCGAGCCGTCTTGTCGAAGGCCTCGCCGGCGGCGTCATCCACCGACTCCCCCAGGACCCGGTAGCGGCCGAAGTCGGCCACCTGCACCAGCATCGTATGCCCGCCGGAGACCAGCAGGGCCACCAGGGGCATGGCCGGCGGGTCGGGCTCGAGCAGGGGCGCCAGCAGGTGCCCCTCCATGTGGTGCACCCCGACCGCCGGCAGCCCCCGCGCCCAGGCGAAGGTGCGCGCGAACCCGGCCCCGACCATCAAGGCCCCGGGGAGCCCTGGGCCGCGGGTCCAGGCGACGCCGTCGAGATCTGCCGGCGTCAGGCCGGCATCCCGCAACACCCCACCGACCAGACCGGGCAGCTTGCGCACGTGATCCCGTGAGGCCAGCTCCGGCACCACGCCGCCGTAAGCGGCGTGATCGGCCACCTGACTGTGCACCGCGTGGGCCAACAGGCCATCACGACCACAGTAGACGGCGGCCGCGGTCTCGTCACAGGAACTCTCGATGCCTAGTACACGCACTGGGCACCCCCGGATTGCGGCGTATACAGAAAGCGGCGCGTCATCGTCTCAGGTAGGCCCCACTGCGTCCGTCCCGGATCGGGGTCGGCCGCTCCAGCCCGCCCAGGCGCCCGGGTACCAGCGCGTCGATCCGCGTGCCGAAGTAGCGCCGCACCTCCGCAACGCTGCGAGCCGGCCGCCGGGCCGAGGGGTTGGCACTGGTGGAGACCAGCGCCCCCCCGAAGGCGCTGCACAAGGCGGCTGCCACCGGGTGCGCGGTCACCCGCACGGCCAGCGTGTCGCGCCCGCCACTGACCCAGCGCGGGGCCCGCGTCGACGCCGGGAGCACCCAGGTCATCGGCCCCGGCCAACTGGCCTGGATCGTCTCCGCCCACTCCGCCGGTAACGGTGCCAGGTACCGGGCGAGTTGTCGCGACTCGGCGGCAATCAGGATCAGCCCCTGGCGTTCCGGTCGCCCCTTCAGCGCCAGCAGGCGCGCCACGGCGTCGGCGTTGCGCGGATCGCAGCCCAGCCCCCAGACCGCCTCGGTGGGATAGGCCACCACGCCGCCCTGGCGCAGCTCCGCAGCGGCGTGCCGGACCCGGAATGGACGGGTACCGGGCGGGCACTCGTTCATGACCCCGAGGAACCGATGCGGCTCTCCTCACCGGCGGCGAGGCGGACGATGTTCTCGCGGTGGCGCCAGACGATGGCCGCCGTGAGGATCGCCGTGGCCGCGGTGAGCACCGGCGAGGCCGACAGCCAGAGCATGTAGATCGGGGCCATGGCAAAGGCCACCACGGCGGCCAGGGAGGAGTAGCGGAAGGCGCCGGCCACCGCCAGCCAGGTGACCACCGTGGCCAACAGCGCCAGCGGGGACCAGGCGAGGATCACCCCCAGGCCGGTGGCCACGCCCTTCCCCCCCTGGAACCGGAAGTAGACCGGAAAGAGGTGGCCAAAGAACGCTGCCAGACCGGCGGCGCTGGCCACCACCGGGTCCTCGGTGGCGAGCCAGGCCAGCAGCACCGGGAGGGTGCCCTTGAGCCAGTCGCCGAGCAGGGTGATGCCGGCAGGGACCTTGCCGGCCAGGCGCAGGACGTTGGTCGCCCCGGGATTGCCCGAGCCGCCCTGGCGCGGGTCGCCGAGGTTCATCGCCCGGCAGACGACGATCGCCGAGGAGATGGAACCGATGAGATAACCGATGATGACGAGGATGACATCCAGCATGGCGCAAGTCTCTGTAGATCCGTCACGCGTTGCAAGTGTTGGGTTCCCCCGAGCGGCGCGGCCGCCCTCCACCGTATACCGGAAACGCCGGGCAGACGATACGCCTTGTCACGCGGCGCGTTGCCCCTGAAACTCTCGCCCATGACCCGACACGACCCTGCCCTGGATCTTGACGCGGCGGCCCTCGAGGCCAGTCAGCGCCTGAGCAAGCGTATCCGCAGCGCCATCGACGAGGCCGGCGGAGCGCTGACCTTCGAGGCGTATATGGACCGGGCCCTCTATGAGCCCGGCCTCGGGTACTACCGCGGCGGCGCCGCCCGTTTTGGCGTCGGTGGCGACTTCGCCACCGCGCCGGAACTCAGCTCGCTGTTCTCGCGCACCCTAGGCCGGCAGGCCGCCGAGATCCTCGGCCACCTGGGCGGCGGCGACGTCATCGAGCTCGGCCCCGGCACCGGCCGGCTGGCCGCCGCCGCACTGGCCGAACTCGAGCACCTCGACCGGCTGCCGCGGCGCTGGCGCATGCTGGAGGTCAGCGCCGCCCTGCGTCAGGAGCAGGAGCAGACCCTGGCTGCCCGGGTCCCCCACCTGCTCGACCGCGTTGAGTGGCTCGAGGCCCTGCCCGCGGACAGCCCGCAGGCGGTGTGGATCGCCAACGAGGTCCTCGACGCCCTGCCGGTGCGCCGCTTCGTCAAGCGGGGCGACGGGGTCCGCGAGCTCGGCGTCGTAGCCGCCGATGACGGCTTCGCCTGGACCGAGCTGGCCGCCGACACGGCGCTGCAACAGGCCGTGGCCGACATCGAGGCGCGTCTGGACGCCCCCCTGCCCGACGGCTACGTCTCCGAGGTCTGCACCCGGGTCGCGCCGTTCCTGCGCGGACTGGCCGAAGCCCTCCCGCAGGGCGTGATGCTCTGGCTCGACTACGGCTACCCGCGCCGCGAATATTACCTGGCCGAACGCCACCGTGGCACGCTGCTCTGCCACTTCCGCCACCGCGCCCACGACGATCCCTTCTTCTATCCCGGTTTGCAGGACATCACCGCCTTCGTGGACTTTACCGCCGTGGCCGACGCGGCCCTGGCGTGCGGGCTGGACGTCCTCGGCTACGCCCCCCAGGGACCGTTCCTCATGGGCGCCGGCCTGGCCGCCTGCACCGAGGCGGAGCTAGCCGGCGCCGATGCCGCCGGCCACATGGCCGTCAGCAACGAGATCCAGCGCATCACCCACCCCGGCGACATGGGCGAGCGGTTCAAGGTGATGGCCCTGGGCCGCGACTACGACGGTCCCCTGGGTGGTTTCACCCCGGCCGACCGCCGCGCCACGCTGTAGCCAGGGGCCACGCCTAGGCGCCGTCCCGCGCGGCGCCGGCATCCGGGCGCGGCACCTGGGCCACGGCCCGGCAGCGCGCCTCACGAACCGCCTCGCCCACCTCAGGACCGCGCAGGCCCTGCTCGACGAAGGACCGGGCCGAAACGCCGCGACACGCCTCGAAGGCGGCGCGCAGGAAGTCGCCAGCCGGCCAGTCGCTCGCCTCCCGGCCACCGCGCCCACGATCGTCCGCGAGGCAGGCGTGCAGGAACGGCTCCAGGCGCTCCGGGCGCCGGAACAGGTCCAGGCCCTCGAACAGTTCCACCACCGTGCCGGGGCGCAGCTCCAGCGCGCGGTGGGCGTGCATGTGCCAGCGCGTGACCAGGACGGCCAGATCCCGACACGCCCGCGGCGCCTTCAGCCGCTCGCTGACCCGCCGGGCGCCGTCAACGCCGGCCTCCTCGTGGCCGGGGTGGCGGGGGAGCGCCTCCGCCGGGGTGAGCGCCTTGCCCACGTCGTGGAGCAGGACGGCGAAGCGCGCCTCCAGCGAAGCGTCGACGGCCGCCGCGGCATCCAGGGCCATGAGGGTATGAGTGCCGGCATCGCCCTCAGGGTGGTGGGCCGGCGACTGCGGCACACCGAACAGGGCATCCACCTCGGGGAGGAGACGGGCCAGGGCACCAGCCTGGCGCAGGACCTCGATCATGCGACGGGGTGTCGGCTCCATCAGCCCCCGGGCGAGCTCCTGCCACACCCGCTCCGGGACCAGGGCATCGACCTCGCCGGCGGCGACCATGCGCTGGCACAGGGCCATGGTTTCGTCGGCGACGACGAAGCCGTCGTCAGCGAAGCGGGCCGCAAAACGCGCAAGGCGCAGAATGCGCACCGGGTCCTCGGCGAAGGCGTCGGTGACGTGGCGCAGCTGACGAGCCTGCAGGTCGACCTGGCCGCCGAACGGGTCGATGAGGCGGCCCCCGGCATCCTCGGCCATGGCGTTGATGGTCAGGTCCCGGCGGGCCAGGTCCTGCTCCAGGGTCACCTCCGGCGCGGCGTAGAACTCGAAACCGTGATAGCCCACCGCCGTCTTGCGCTCGGTGCGCGCCAGGGCGTGCTCCTCGCCGGTCTGCGGGTGCAGGAAGACCGGAAAATCCTTGCCCACCGGCCGGTAGCCGGCGGCCTCCATCGCCTCCGGCGTCGCCCCGACCACCACCCAGTCGACCTCATCCACGGGCCGCCCGAGGAGGCGATCACGCACCGCGCCGCCGACCCGGTAGCGTTCCACGGCCTAGCGACCGGCCTCGCGCCGGGCCTGCTGGTACTGCGCCTGCCGCCCGGCCGCACCCAGGTACCCGGGGGTGATCGCCTCCAGGGCGTTGGCGCGGATCCCCAGCGCTGCCAGGCCATCCTCGGCACAGCAGTTAGGGGTGGCGGTGAAGCGGTACTCGTCCAGGGTGTAAGGCCGCCCGGGAGCGAGCCCGAGCAGGCGGCCGCTGAGCTGCGACAGGCTGTCGGGGAGACCGACCACCCGCCGGCGCAGGCCGCGCAGTTCTGCCACGTACTCCACCAGCTCGCGCAGGGTGTAGATCTGCGGCCCGCAGAGCTGGTAGGTCTGCCCCGCCGTCCGGGGGTCTTCCGTCGCGTTGATCACCGCCTGAGCCACGTCGCCACCGAAGACCGGCTGGAGGCGGGCATCCGGGGTAGGCAGGAAGAAGACCCCGGGGGCAAAGCGCAGCAGCCCGGCGAAGCGATTCAGGAACCGGTCACCGGCACCGAAGATCACTGAAGGCTGCAGCACGGTGGCGCCGATCTCATCCGGATCGGCTGCCAGGACCAACTGCTCGCCCTCGCCCTTGGTGCGCAGGAACCGGCTGACCGCATCGGGGTGCGCGCCGAGGGCGCTCATGTGGACCAGGCGCGGCACGCTTGCCCGGCGCGCAGCGGCCAGCACGCGGCGCGGCAGATCGACATGGACCTCGTGGTAGGCGTCCTCCCGCGGCCCGCCCCGCCCGGTGTGCGCACCGGCCAGGTTGATCACGGCGTGACAGCCGCTGAAGTGGCGCACCAGCTCCCGCTCGTCGTGGACATCGGCCTCGAACAGGCGCAGCCCGGGAAAGAGCAGCAGGTCGCGGCCACGATGGGAACGGCGGGTCAGCGCCCGTATCCGGTATCCCCGGTCGGCGAGCCGGTTGGCCACGTGCATCCCAACAAAACCGGTTCCGCCGACGACACAGACGGTCTTCGCCTCCATGAACGGTCTCCTGAAGAACCGAAATACGATCGTTACGGAGCGATACCGTGGCCTTTTATGCGCAACTTTTCAACGACGCCGCACCACCCCTTGCGCCGCGCCCGGATCCCGCCGAAACTCAGCCCGTGCTCGAACTGCTGATCTATCTCGGCGCCGGCTGCCTGGCCGGCGCGACGGCCGGGCTGTTCGGCGTCGGCGGCGGGATCGTGGTGGTGCCGGTCCTGCTGCTGGTCTTCGCCGCGCTCGACTTCGACGCGGCGGTGGCCACCCACCTGGCCATCGGTACCTCGCTGGCCACCGTCGTGGTGACCTCCTTGGGCTCGGCGCGCAGCCACTACCAGCTCAGCGCCGTGGATGTGCCCCTGTTCCTGCGTCTCGCGGCCGGGATGGTCGGCGGGGCGGTGCTGGGCACGGTGCTGGCCGGCTACCTGGACGGGGCCGCCCTGCAGCGGCTGTTCGGCAGCTTCCTGCTGCTGGTCTCGCTGTACATGCTCTCCGGCTGGCAGCCGCCGCGGCGCGGCGGCGGCGGAGGCACCGGCGTCCTGGCCGGCGTCGGCGGCGGCATCGGGACGCTGTCGGCCATGGTGGGGGTCAGCGGCGGCACGGTGACGGTCCCCTACCTGGTCTGGCGCGGCGTAGCCATGCACCGGGCTGTGGGGACGTCTTCGGCCACTGCGCTACCGCTGGGCCTGACCGGTGCGCTGGGATACTTGATGGTGGGGTGGGGGCACCCGCAGCTGCCGTCGGGTGCCACCGGCTACATTTACTGGCCGGCGTTCGCCGGGGTCGTCGCCGCCAGCCTGCTGGCCTCTTCGCTGGCCGCGCGCCTGGCCCACCGCGTCCCCGCCCGGCAGCTGCGCCGGCTGTTCGCCGCAGTGCTGCTGGTCGTGGCCCTGCGGCTGCTGCTCAGCTGACCTAGAACCGCACCCGCACCCCGAGGTGGAGGTTGTTGTCCAGGGTCTGATTGCTACCCCCGGACATGCGCAGGCGCAGGTAGCGGAACCCGAGGTAGGCGCTGGCCCGCGGGGTGAAGTCGAGTTCGTAGCGGATGTTGCCCTCGAAGACCCGCTTGGCACGCCCGAAGGCGGTGATGTTCGGCGCCACATGACCGCGGAAGACCAGCGCCTGGGGCACCTGGGCGGGAATGCTGATGCGCGCGGAGCCACCCAGCGCCAGGGCGCCAACGGTGCGCTCGGGCTCGTCGGCGTAGATCAGATACCCCTTGGCGCCGGCGCCGAACTGCAGCGGGCTGAACCCCTCGGCCGGCGGCCCGGTGACGTGGACGATGCCGCTGAGGGCGACGTCGCCGTCGTCATTGAAGAAGAGGCTCCCGCCCAGATCCGCATCCTCGACGTACATATCCTCGGTGGGGGGGAAATAAAGGCCCACCTCGGCGGCGTCGTCGTGAAGATTGACGTCCAGCTCCCGCGCCATCGGGGCTGTCGCCCACATGGCCAGGGCCGCCACCGCCGCGATCCGCTTGATCATGCTCGTCTCCCCACCGGGTTTGCCCGCCTGCCCCCATTACAGGGCGTCGCCGCACCGTGGTGCAAGCCTCAATCGAGGGCGAGCTTCTTCTCCAGATAGTGGATGTCGGTCCCGCCGGCGCGGAACGCGGCATCCCCGATGATCTCCTGCTGCAGCGAGATATTGGTACCGATACCGCTGACCACGATCTCGGAGAGCGCCGTGCGCATCCGCGCCAGGGCGCTGTCACGGCTCGGACCGTGGGTGATCAGCTTACCGATCATGGAGTCGAAATACGGCGGCACCGCGTAGCCGGTGTAGACGTGGGAATCGACCCGCACCCCGGGGCCGCCCGGGGCGTGGAAGTGATCGATGGTGCCCGGGCAGGGCATCAGCGTCTTCGGATCCTCGGCGTTGATCCGACACTCCACCGCGTGGCCCCGCACCTGGATGTCTTCCTGGCGCCAGCTCAGCGGCTCGCCCGAGGCGATGCGGATCTGCTCGGCAACCAGATCGCAGCCGGTGACCATCTCGGTGACCGGGTGCTCGACCTGGATGCGGGTGTTCATCTCGATGAAGTAGAACTCGCCGTTCTCGTACAGGAACTCGAAGGTGCCCGCGCCGCGATAGCCCATCTGCCGGCACGCCTCGGCGCAGCGTTCCCCGATGTCGCGCCGCTGCGCCTCGGTGATCCCCGGGGCCGGGGCCTCCTCGACCACCTTCTGATGCCGCCGCTGCATGGAGCAGTCGCGCTCACCGAGGTGGATGGCGTTGCCGTGGTGGTCGGCGAGCACCTGCACCTCGATATGGCGCGGCTTCTCCAGGTACTTCTCCATGTAGACGGTACCGTCGCCGAAGGCGTTCTCGGCCTCGCCGCGGGTCAACGACACGGCATTGAGCAGCGCCGCCTCGCTGCGCACCACGCGCATGCCCCGGCCGCCGCCGCCCGAGGCTGCCTTGATCATGATCGGATAGCCGATCTCGGAGGCGATGCGCAGCGTCTCATCGGGATCGTCGTCAGGGACCGGGCCATTGGAGCCGGGCACGCACGGCACGCCAGCCTCCTTCATGGCGCGGATCGCCGAGACCTTGTCGCCCATGGTGCGGATGCTCTCCGCCCGCGGTCCGATGAACACGAAGCCCGACTGCTCGACCCGCTCGGCGAAATCGGCGTTCTCGGAGAGGAAGCCGTAGCCGGGGTGGATAGCAGTGGAATCGGTGACCTCGGCGGCGGCGATGATCGCCGGGATGTTGAGGTAGCTGTCGCGGACGTTGTTCGGCCCGATGCAGACCGACTCGTCGGCCAGACGCACGTGCTTGAGCTCGCGATCGGCCGCGGAGTGGACGGCGACACTGCGGATACCCAGCTCACGACAGGCGCGCAGGATGCGCAGCGCGATCTCGCCGCGGTTGGCGATGAGGATCTTCTGCATGGTGCTCACTCAGTCGGAGATCAGGAACAGCGGCTGGTCGTACTCGACGGGCTGACCATTCTCGACCAGAACGGCGGTGATGACCCCGTCGCGGTCGGCCTCGATCTGGTTGAGCATCTTCATCGCTTCGACGATGCACAACGTATCACCGGCCTTGATCCGCTGCCCCTCCTCGACGAACGGCTTGGCCGTCGGCGACGGGGCCCGGTAGAAGGTCCCAACCATCGGCGAACGGATCGGCTCGCCCTCCGGCTCGTCCTCACCGGCTTCCTCGGGGTCGGCCGCGCCGGCGGCCGGCGCCCCGGCTGCAGCCGCCGGCGGAGCCGCGGCCGGCGCCGGAGCGGCGTAGGTCGGCTGCGGCTGCGGTGGCGGGTTGGGCGCATTGCGCGTGATCCGGACCGACTCTTCGCCCTCGGCGATCTCAATCTCGTGGACGCCGGACTCGTCGAGCAGCTCGATAAGACGTTTGATCTTGCGAATATCCATAGATCGACGAAACCCTGTGTTCAGGCCTGACCGCCCATGCGCCGGATGGCTGCACGGGCCGCGAAGTCATAGCCGTCCGCGCCGAGGCCGGTGATCACCCCCTCGGCGATGTCGGACAGATAAGAGTGTTGCCGGAACGCCTCGCGGGCGTGGACGTTGCTCAAGTGCACCTCGATGAACGGCAGCGCAACGGCAAGCAGCGCGTCGCGCAGACCGACACTGGTGTGCGTCAGGGCCGCGGGATTGATGACGATGAACTCGACGCCTTCATCCGCCGCGGCGTGGATCCGATCGATGAGCTCGCCCTCATGATTGGACTGGGCGCTGCACAACTGCACGCCGGCCGCGTCGCAGATGGACCGCAAGCGGGTTTCGATGTCCTGAAGCGTCAGCCGTCCGTAGCGCTCCGGCTCGCGGGTCCCCAGTCGATTCAGATTGGGCCCGTGGAGTAACAACAGCTTGGGCATGACACGCGCTCACCCGACTCGCACCGCCCGCGATTCTGACTGAGCGCCGGAAGATTGTCTAGTTTTACGGTGATCCCGACACAATCCCGGCCGTTTCGCCGGGGATGCCTGCGACCGATTGTCCACGCCCACCGTCCACGCCGGCCGGCTACCCCGGCCGGCGTGGACCGCAACGTCCCAGACCCCCCGGTCACCCACCGAAGGCCTCGCGCGTGCGCTCGGCAAACGCCTCGGCGTCCTTGAAGCCGGCCACCCGGTACTCCGATTGCTCCTCGCCCTCGCCGTTGTAGAACAGGATCGCGGGAGGCAGATAGACGCCGTAGGCCTCCATCAGTTCCCGATCAGCATCGGTCATGTCGGTGACGTCGATGCGTACCTTCTCGGCGCCTTCAAGGGCCGCCTGGACCCGGTCATCCGGAAGCGTACGCTCCTCAAGCTGGACACAGTAGACGCACCACTCGGCCGAGAAGTCGATCACCACCGGGCGCCCCGCCTCGCGGGCCTCGTCAAGCAGCTCCTCAAGCTCATCGAGGGTCTCGACGTGCCGCCACTCCTCGAGCACCTGGGCGCGGGCCTGGGCGTATGGGTCGCCGGTGATCCCCACCCAGGGGCGCAGCGGGTCACCGGCACCGGTGACCGCCCCGAGGACCTGGGCAGCACCGGCTACCGCCAGCACGGCCGCCAGCGTGGCCCCGGCGCCCCGGGCCGGCACCGAACCACCGGTGCCGCGACTGCGCAGCAGCCGCCAGGCCAGCCACACCGCAGCCGCCAGCAGCAACACCGCCCAACCAGCGAGCACCAGCCCATCCGGCATCAGCCGGGACGACATCCACCACGCCACGCCGAGGAAGATGAAGCCGAAGACCTGCTTGACCGACTCCATCCACGGACCCGAGCGCGGCATCCAGCGCCCGGCGGCCGTGCCGACCGCCAGCAACGGCGCCCCCATACCCAGGGCCATGATGTAGAGCGCGCCGGCGCCCAGCACCACCTCACCGGTGTTGCCGATGAATGCCAGGGCGGCCACCAGCGCCGGCCCCGAGCAGGCACCGACGATCAGCGTGGAGAGCACACCCATGGCTGCCACGCCCGCCACCTGCCCGCCGGGCAGACGGCTGGAGGCGGCCTGCAGCCGCCCCTGGACCGACGCCGGCATCTGCAGGTTGTAGAGGCCGAACATCGCCAGCGCCAGGGCGACGAACAGGGCACTGAAGGCCACGGTAACCACCGGCCCCTGCAGATCGGCCTGGATGGCCCGCCCGGAGAGTCCGGCCAATGCACCGGCCAGGGCGTAGGTGATCGCCATGCCCTGGACATAGACGAAGGACAGCCAGAGCGCTCGACCGGTACCCGGCCGCCCGCCGCCCGGCTGGCTACCGACGATCAGCCCCGAGAGGATGGGGATCATCGGGTAGATGCAGGCGGTGAAGGCCAGCAACAGCCCGGCGGCAAAGAAACCGCCGAGGATGGCCCACAGATTCCCCCCACCGAGCAGCGCCTCCAGCTCGCCCATGGGGCCCTGGCCGCCGCCCCCGGCGGCACCGGCACCGCCGGAGCCATCGCTGTACTGTACCGCGCCGGAGGCGATCTCGGCTTCCAGACTGCTCGGCGGATAGCAGAGGGATTCGGGCTCGTTGCAGCCCTGGAACTCGGCGTAGAGCTGCGCCCCCTCGCCGACCGGTTCGGCGGTCTGCAGGTGCACCTGCAGCGTACCCCGGTAGATGACCACATCCCCGAAGAACTCATCGGAGAAGGCCTCGCCACTGGGGTAGGAGACCTCGATGATCTCGTTGTCGCCGTCGCGCAGCTCGAAGTCGAAGGCGTGGCGATAGAGGTAGTGGTCCTCGGCCACATCCCAGCGAGCGACCAGGCGATCCTCGCCCACCTGCTCGACGGTGAACGGGAAGATCTCCTGTTGATCCACCATTCCCTGTGCCGGGGTGGCCGCCACCAGCAGACCCAACGCCAGCCACAGCGCGGCGACCAGGCCACCTCGGTCGAATCGCATCCTGCCCGTCATCGAGTCATGCCCTCCTACCGGGTTTCTTCACGTATCCAGTCCAGGAACCCTGACAGGCCCTTTTCGATGCCGACCGCGATCACCTCCGGAAGTTCATAGGGATGCCGCTCCACAAGCAGCCCCTCCAATCGGGTGTAGGCAAAATCCGACGTCTTGATCACCAAGAGGCACTCCGTCTCGGCCTGCGCCTCCCCCTCCCAGTAGAAGACCGAGGTCACCCCCGGGACGATGTTGACGCAGGCGGCGAGCCGGGCCTCCACCACCTCGCCGGCCAGCCGGCGGGCGGTCTCCCCGTCGGGGCAGGTGCACAGGACGACCAGCTCCTTACTCGACATCGCTGAACCTCCTTGGGTGGCTTGCAGGGGTTGAATTCTACCACCGCCGTCCTCATCCACTTAGAACCGGCAGGGAACGTCACCCGGGCGGGTGCCGGAAGCCCTTGACGGGTTGCAACCGAACGATATGATTAGCACTCACGATAAGCGAGTGCTAACAAGCCGCCGAAGCCGCGGCGTACCAGACACTAGAGTCCACGACCAAGAGATAGAGGGAGAGAGGACCGATGAGCATCCGTCCCCTGCACGACCGAGTGGTCATCCAGCGCCTCGAGGAAGAGCGCACTTCCCCGGGCGGCATCGTCATCCCGGATACCGCGGCCGAGAAGCCGATGAAGGGTAAGGTCATCGCCGTGGGCCACGGCAAGACCCTCGACAACGGCGAGCGCCGCCCGGTGGAGGTCAATGTCGGCGACCAGGTCCTGTTCGGCAAGTACGCCGGCACCGAGGTCAAGATCGATGGCCAGGATTACCTGGTGATGCGCGAAGACGACATCATGGCCGTCTTCGAGGGCTAACGCAGCGCCAGCGTTTAGCGCGCAGCGACCCACCAACCCGAGACCCGAACACCGAATCGAGCAGAGGAGCCAACCATGGCTGCGAAGGAAATCCGTTTCTCCGATGATGCGCGCCAGCGCATGATGAGCGGCGTCAACCAGCTGGCGAACGCCGTCAAGGTCACCCTGGGCCCGCGCGGCCGCAACGCCGTGCTCGAGAAGAGCTTCGGCGCCCCCACCGTCACCAAGGACGGCGTCTCCGTCGCCAAGGAGATCGAGCTCGAAGATCACTTCGAGAACATGGGCGCCCAGATGCTCAAGGAGGTCTCCTCGCAGACCTCGGACGTCGCCGGTGACGGCACCACCACCGCCACCGTCCTGGCCCAGGCCATCCTGCGCGAGGGCATGAAGTCCCTGGCCGCGGGCATGAGCCCCATGGAGCTCAAGAAGGGCATCGAGAAGGCCACCGAGGCCGCCTCCAACTACCTGTCCGATGAGCTCTCCAAGCCCTGCGAGGACGACAACTCCATCGCCCAGGTGGGCACCATCTCCGCCAACTCCGACGAGGCCGTGGGCCGGATCATCGCCGACGCCATGGGCAAGGTCGGCAAGGAAGGTGTGATCACCGTCGAGGAGGGCTCCGGCCTGGATAACGAGCTGGATGTCGTCGAGGGCATGCAGTTCGACCGCGGTTACCTCTCCCCCTACTTCGTCACCGATCAGCAGACGATGAAGGCGGAGCTCGAGGACGCCGCGATCCTCCTCCACGACAAGAAGATCTCCAACATCCGCGATCTGCTGCCGCTGCTTGAGGGCGTGGCCAAGCAGAACCGCCCGCTGCTGATCATCGCCGAGGAGGTCGAGGGCGAGGCCCTGGCTACGCTGGTGGTCAACAACCTGCGCGGCATCGTCAAGGTCGCCGCGGTCAAGGCGCCGGGCTTCGGTGACCGCCGCAAGGCCATGCTCCAGGACATCGCCATCCTCACCGGCGGCACGGTCATCTCCGACGAGGTCGGCATGACCCTCGAGAACGCCACCGTGGACGACCTGGGCACCGCCAAGAAGGTGCAGATCTCCAAGGAGGAGACCACCATCGTCGGCGGCGCCGGCCGTCACGACGACATCATGGCCCGCGTCGAGCAGATCCGCGCCCAAATGGAGGAGTCCACCTCCGACTACGACAAGGAGAAGCTCCAGGAGCGCGTGGCCAAGCTCGTCGGCGGCGTGGCCGTGATCAAGGTCGGCGCGGCCACCGAGGTCGAGATGAAGGAGAAGAAGGCCCGCGTCGAGGACGCCCTGCACGCCACCCGCGCTGCGGTGGAAGAGGGCATCGTTCCCGGCGGTGGCACGGCCTTGATCCGCGCCCTGGCCGCCCTCGAGGGCCTGAGCGGCGCCAACGAGGAGCAGACCCAGGGCATCGCACTGGTCCGCCGTGCCATGGAAGAGCCGCTGCGCCAGCTGGTCCTCAACGCCGGCGAAGACGCCTCCGTGGTGGTCAACAAGGTCCGTGAGGGCACCGGCAACCACGGCTACAACGTGGCCACCGGCGAGTACGGCGACCTGGTACAGGCCGGCGTCCTCGACCCGACCAAGGTCACCCGCTCGGCCCTGCAGAACGCTGCCTCCGTGGCCGCGCTGATGCTGACCACCGAGGCCATGGTCGCCGACCTGCCGAAGAAGGACGACGAAGGCGGTGGCGGCGACATGGGTGGCATGGGCGGCATGGGGGGCATGGGCGGCATGATGTAAGCCGTCCGGTTCCCCGGCGCCCTGACGCCGTTAAGACCCCTGCTGGGCACGCCCCAGCGGGGGTCTTTGTTTTTGTACAATACGAGCAATCGGCACAGGCTCACCACGGGGCAACAGTGATGATGACCACTCAAAAGGCCGCAAGACGTATCCTGGGTACTAGCGCGGAGCTCTGGGTCAACCCCCAACGCATCTCGCAGCACCGGGGGAGCAAACACCCCTATACCGCGGTCATCCGTGCTCGGTACAACACCAAGCTACGTCGGCCGATCACATGGCTCAGCCGGAAATGGCACCCGTTCTTCCTGAAGCATTCCTGGTTACCAGAAGGCACCCCCATTGAGGCGGAGCCCAAGTACCGACGTATCGCGGACTTGATCGAGAAAAAAAGCAATTACCGCGAGAGCGAGTGGTACGTGAAGTTGCGCGAGGAGGTACGAACTCGGGGATCGGCGCGTTACAAATTCCGAAGGATGCGAACCGAGGCGTGCGTAGATGCGTTTTTCCAAGAGCATGTGCTGCCCTTGATCATGACCATGGAGCGGGATGGTTATCAGGCTAATCCCAGGGACGAGCATGGGACTGTCCTCGTCGGTGAAGATGGCTGCCTCTACAAGACTGGCGGCGGCAGTCACCGTTTCTACGTTGCTCGCCTGGTTGGGGTGAACCGTCTACCAGTGGCCGTCATTGGCGTTCACGAGGAGTGGGCCCGCGCGCATGGAATTGCTTGCGAACGCAGTGGGTTACAACAATTGCCCCCATTACTTCGCAACCTTGAGCAAAGATACGCATAGGATAGGTAGAGTGACCCCCACAAAGCCCCAGCAACCCCAGAAGAAAAAGAAGAAAAAAGCCTCATCCAACCCTCGACACCCACGCTACTGGCCGACTTGGGTGGGACTTGGCGTGATGCGGCTGCTTGCCCTTCTCCCGATTCCGTTGATTGGGCGCATCGGTGACGGGCTCGGAATGTTGCTGTGGGTTGCCGTCCCGCCGCGACGGCATATCGTCCGCACGAATCTTGGGCTCGCCTTCCCGGATCGTTCGCTCGCCGAGCGAAGGCGGCTCGAGCGGGCCCACTTCCGCTCCGCAGCACGGGGCATGCTTGAGGGGGCTCTGGCCTGGTGGGCATCCATCGAGCGCCTTGCCCCCTACTACACCATTGAGGGCCTGGAAAACATCGAAGTCGCCCGGCGGGCCGGACGAGGCGTGATCCTGCTGATGCCGCACTACACCACCATGGAGATGTGCGGAAAGATCATCGGTCACCACGTCCCGGATTTCCACCCCGTCTACAAACCCACCAAGGACCCTGCCTTCAACACCGCGATGGTGCGCATCCGGAGCACCGGGGTCGCGGGGCTGCTGGTCAACGACGACATGCGGGGGATCCTGCGCGTTCTGCGTAACGGTCAGGTGATCTGGTACGCACCCGACCAGGACTTCGGACGCCGTGGCTGCGTCTTTGCGCCCTTTATGGGCGTAGCCACCAGCACCCTGACGACGACCGCGCGCCTGGCTCAGCGCTCAGGCGCTCCGCTCGTGCCGCTGCACTGTGAACGCTTGCCCGGGAACCGCTGGCACGTGCGTGCCGACACCCCACTGGAAGGGTTTCCGAGCGGCGATGACGAAAAAGATGCAACCCGCATCAACTCGGTCATCGAGGCCCAGGTCCGGCAGGCGCCGGAGCAGTACCTGTGGCTGCACCGCCGCTTCAAGACGCGCCCCGACCCCGACGCCCCCAACCCCTACACCCGGCCAGGGCGCAGGCGCTAGTCGGCCAGGGGCACGGAACGGCGGATGGAGGGGTGGCCGGTAAAGCCGGCCCACAGGTCGCGGAAGCACTCGCCGTTGAGCGGGTGGCGGGCCTCGGGGGCCAGTTCGGCCAGCGGTCGGAGGACGAAGTCGAACTGGAGGATCTCGCCCCGGGGCAGGGTGACCGGATCGCCGTCGATGACCGCATCCCCCCAGAGCAGCAGGTCCAGATCGAGGGTCCGCGCCGAGAACTTCCCGCCGGCACGGTGCCGGCCGTGGGCGTCTTCCAGCTCGCGCAGGGTGTCGAGGACGTCCTCCAGCGACTCCTCGGCCCGGAAGCTAGCCACCAGGTTGTAGAAGTCCTCGCCCTCGAAGCCCACCGCCGCCGTCTCGTAGACGGTGGAGAAGACCATGTCCGGCCAGCGCACGCGCAGTTCCGCCATGGCCGAACGGATGTTGCGGTCGCGATCGATGTTGCTGCCGATGCTCAGATACGCCTGTCTCAACGCCGCTCGCCTCGCTCGATGGTCACGCCTACGTCGTCCGCGCCGCGCAGCGCGCCGGGCTTGCTCACCGAGAGCCGCAGCCACGCCACGCCGAACTCGTCGCGAACGATCTTCGCCACTTCCTCGGCCAGCGTCTCCACGAGCAGGAACTCACTCTCCCCGACGAACCCGATGATCCGCTTGCCGATGGCCTTGTAATCGAGGGCGTCGTCGATGGAGTCGGTAGCCGCAGCCCGAGCGACGTCGGCGGACATCTCCAGGTCAATACGCACCCGCTGGCGGATGCGCCGTTCCCACTCGAAGATGCCGATGACGGTCTCGACCTGCAGGCCGCGAATGAAGACGGTATCCATGGGCGCACAGTCTCCGGTTGCAGATGGCAACTTGCAAGCCGCGTCAGCACCCCCGCCCCGGCCACGACACTCAACAGCGGCTAGAAGCAACCCGGCGGCAATGGTATTATTCGGCCATTTCCGACACCCGGCGGGCAGGAACGCATGAATCTCCATCCCCAGAGCCTCTACAATTCCGTCGTTCACGAACGGCACAAGGCGCGCCAGGCGCTCGGCATTCTGCTGCTGATTGTCATTGTCACCTTCAGCGCCCCCACCGTGGGCTGGCTCTACACCCTGGGTGCGATCGTCGGCGGCGCGGGCATCCTCTTCCGGCTGTGGGCGGCCGGCTACCTGAGTAAGGACAAGGAGCTGGCCCAAGATGGCCCCTATGCCCTGGTGCGCCACCCGCTGTACGTCGGCAACTTTCTGATCATCGGCGGCTTCCTCATGGCCGGCCAGGTCCTCTGGCTGGTGCCGGTGGCCATCGCCTTCGCCATCCTCTACTACCCGCCGGCGATCCAGAAGGAAGACGCCAAACTGCGCAAGAAATTCCCCGAGCAGTGGGAACCGTGGTACGCCAAGACCTCGGCACTGATCCCCAAGCTCAACCCGGATCGCCCCCTGAACGTCACCCGCTGGTCGTTCCGCCAGAGCCTGCAGCCCAACGGTGAGCCGATCATCGCCACGCTACTCACCATCGGGCTGATCATTATGGGGATGCGCCTGTAGCAAAGAGCGGCTAATGCCCGACGAAACCCTTACCCGCCCACCGGCGGCGATCAGCGAGGAGGCCATCGAGGGGCTGTTCGCTGGGTCCCGACGTGTCCGCCCTCAGGGCACCGGTAACCAGTCAAAGGTCTGGATCTTTGCCGACCACGATCCCCCGCTGGTCGTCAAGACTCCCCGCTCCCGCGGGGTGGGGCGTTGGCTAAGCCGATGGATGATCCGCCGCGAGTATCGGGCTTACGAGCGACTAGAAGGCGTACCCGGGGTTCCCCACTGCTACGGCCTGTTCCGCGGCGAGTGGCTTGTGCTCTCCTATGAACCCGGGGTCAAGATCCGCCCCAAAGAGGTGCAGACGCCACATGCCACGACCCCAGCCCCTTCGGTTGTTGGCCTGCGCCGAACGATCGCGGAGATGCACCGTCGTGGGGTCGCCCATACCGACCTGAAACGGCACGACAACCTGCTCTATTCGGCAGAGCATGAACGCATCACGGTCACGGACTTCGGTACCGCTTTGCTCCGACCTAAAAACCGCCCCCCGGGGCCCGTTTGGCGATGGGCGGCACAACAGGACTGGAACGCTTGGGCGCGGTATGGGTGGTCGAAACACCCCGAGTTTATGCCACCCGCGATCGCTCGGTTGCACCGCCGCACCCTCGTCGAACGAGTTGCCAAGTCGGTCCGTGACCTTTTCAGCGACTAACCGACCCACCGGGTAGACACCGCCCCGCGCCTGCGCCGAAACTGCGGGCATGGACACACTGCCCACACCGCTCCGGGAGATCAGCGAGCGCCATCTGGCCGCCCTGCAAGAGGCCGGCGCGGTCCCCGAGGACGACCGCATCGCCACCACCCTGTCCCGAGTCGTCGCCGCCAGCGATTTCGTGGCCCAGGCGGTCGCCGAGCGAGAGCCGGGGCTGCTCCACGACCTCGCCGACAGCGGCGACCTGTTCACAGCCTACGGCGAGACTGGCCACCGGCAGCGCCTGCGAGCGCTCCTCGATCAGACCGCCGACGAGGCCGGCCTCTACCGCGCCCTGCGCCGCTTCCGGCGTCGCGAGATGGTGCGCATCGCCTACCGCAGCCTGGCCGGCTGGGCCGGGCTGGAGGAGACGCTGGAGGAGACCAGCGACCTGGCCGAGGCGAGCATCGATCTGACCCTGGACTGGCTCCACCGCGCCCTGGCCGAGCGCTGGGGCACCCCGCGAGGCCCCGACGGCGATCCCCAGCACCTGGTGGTCCTGGGCATGGGCAAACTCGGCGGTCGCGAACTCAACTTCTCCTCGGACATCGACCTGATCTTCGCCTTCCCCGAGACCGGGGAGACCGACGGCAACCGGCCCCGCAGCAACGACGAGTTCTTCGTCAAGCTCGGCCGGCAGCTCATCGGCGCGCTCAGCGAGATCACCCCCGACGGCCAGCCCTATCGCGTCGACATGCGGTTGCGCCCCAATGGCGACGCCGGCCCCCTGGCCCTGCCCTTCTCCGCGGTCGAGACCTACTACGAGAGCCAGGGCCGTGAGTGGGAGCGCTACGCCATGATCAAGGCGCGCTGCGTCGGCGGCGACTACGCCGCCGGCGACGAGCTGACCCGTAGCCTGCGCCCCTTCGTCTACCGCCGCTACCTGGACTACGGTGCGCTGGAGCAGATCCGCGAGATGAAGGCGATGATCGCCCGCGAGGTGCAGCGCCGCGGCACCGCGCGCAACATCAAGACCGGCCTCGGCGGCATCCGCGAGGTGGAGTTCGTCGCCCAGGCGTTCCAGCTCATCCGCGGCGGGCGGGAGCCACGGCTGCGCTCACGGCGGCTGATGACCACCCTGGAGACCATCGCTGAGCAACAGCTGCTGCCCGAGCACGCCGTCGACGAGCTGCGCAGCGGGTACCGCTTCCTGCGCCAGGCCGAGAACGCCGTGCAGATGCTCGCCGACGAACAGAGCCACACCGTACCCGAGGATCCGGTCCTCCGCGCCCGGGTGGCACTGGGTGCCGGCCACCTCGACGCCGACGCCTTCGAGGCAGAACTCGAGCAGGTCCGCCGGCATACCCACGACCACTTCGAACAGGTCTTCGCCGCCCCTCAGGCCGAGGACAGCGAGGACGCCGAAGACCCGGCCGAGCTGGTGTGGAACGGCCACCTGGACACCGACGAGGCCGGCGAACGGCTGCGTGCGCTCGGCTTCCCCGACCCGGAGCAGCTGGCCCGGCGTCTGGAGCGGCTGCGCGAGGGGGCCGAGGTCCGCGCCCTCTCCGCCCGCGGCCGCCACCGCCTGGACCGGCTGGTGCCCCTGGTCATCAACGCCTGCGTGCGCGCCCGCCGTCCGGAGCTGGCGCTGACGCGGGTCCTCGATCTGATCGAGACGGTGGCCCGGCGCACCGCGTACCTGGCACTGCTGGTCGAGCACCCCATGGCGCTCTCGCAACTGGTCCAACTCTGCGACGGCTCGGCCTGGGTGGCGCGCTTCCTCACCGCCCATCCGCTGCTGCTGGACGAACTCCTCGATCCCCGCACCCTCTACGAACCCCTCGGCCGGGACGCTCTGGAGGCGGACCTGGACACCCGGCTACGGCGCATCGCCGCCGACGATCTGGAGCAGCAGATGGAGGCGCTGCGCCAGTTCAAGCAGGCCAATCAGCTCAAGGTGGCCGCCGCCGATGTCTCCGGGGCCGCGCCGCTGATGGTGGTCAGCGACTACCTCACCCAGCTCGCCGAGGTGGCCCTGGAGCGGGCCGTCGTTGTCTGCCGCGAACACCTGGTGCACCGCCACGGCCGCCCCATGTGCACCGACGGCGGCGAACGGCGCGAGGCCGGCTTCGCGGTGGCGGGGTACGGCAAGCTCGGCGGTCTGGAGCTGGGCTACGGTTCCGACCTGGACCTGGTCTTTCTGCACGACAGCCGTGGCGAGGCGCAGCATACCGACGGCGAGCGCAGCGTCGACAACCAGGTCTTCTTCGCCCGCCTCGCCCAGCGCGTGGTCCACGTCCTCAACACCGTCACCCCCGGCGGCATCGTCTACGAGGTCGATACCCGACTGCGCCCCTCGGGCAACGCCGGGCTGATGAGCACCACCCTGGACGCCTTCCGGCAGTACCAGCGCGAGGGTGCCTGGACCTGGGAGCACCAGGCCTTGGTCCGGGCCCGGGCGGTCGCCGGCGATCCCGGCCCGCGGGAGACCTTCGAACAGATCCGCGCCGAGGTCCTCTGCCAGGGCCGCGACACCGGCTCCCTGCGCGAGAGCGTGCGCAGCATGCGCGAGCGCCAGCGCAAGGAGAAGGGCAGCCGCAAGACGGGGCGATTCGACCTCAAGAACGACCGCGGCGGCCTGACCGACATCGAGTTCCTGGTCCAATTCGGCGTCCTCAATGCCGCCCACGACCACCCGGAACTGACCCGCTACCCGGACAACATCCGCCTGCTGCGGCAGCTGGTTCAGGCGGGGCGGCTGGCCGAGGCGGACGCCAACCGCCTGGCCGGTGCCTACCGGGCCTACCGCCGTCGCGTCCACCAGCTCGCCCTGCAGGATCAGGACGCGGTGCTCGACAGCGAGGAGCTGCAGGACGAACGAGCGGCGGTCACTGCGATCTGGGAACGGATCATGGAGGGGTAGGCGGGGCGCCGGCGCCGATCCCCCGAGCGAACGAGGGGGGCGGGGGGCATCGGGCCGGCAAGTATGGCAAACTGCGGCGCGGCACCCAGGTCCCGACGACTACCGACGGAGATTCATTCCATGTCCTTCGCCGATCGCGACGGTTACATCTGGCTCGATGGTGAGATGCTGCCCTGGCGCGAGGCCCGGGTCCACTGCCTGACCCACACGCTCCACTACGGCATGGGCGTCTTCGAAGGCCTCCGCGCCTACACCACCGAGCACGGGCCGGCGATCTTCCGGCTCGAGGAACACACCCGGCGGCTGTTCAACTCGGCCAAGATCCTCGGCATGGAGATCGCCCACAGCCCCGAGGCGATCAATCAGGCCTGCATCGACGCGGTGCGCCGCAACGGGCTGTCCAGCGCCTACATCCGGCCGATGTCGTTCTACGGCTCGGAGGGCATGGGGCTGCACGCCGACGGCCTGCGCACCCACACCATGGTGGCCGCCTGGCACTGGGGCGCCTACCTCGGCGATGAGAGCCGCGAGCGCGGCATCCGCGTGCAGACCAGCTCGTTCACCCGGCACCACGTCAACATCGCCATGTGCCGGGCCAAGGCCAACGGCAACTACATGAACTCCATGCTCGCCGTCCAGGAGGCCACCCGTGCCGGCTGCGACGAGGCGCTGCTGCTCGACGTGGACGGTTTTGTCTGTGAGGGCTCCGGCGAGAACTTCTTCATGGTCCGTGACGGCGTGCTGCACACCCCGGCGCTCACCTCCGCGCTGGAGGGCATCACCCGGGACACGGTCATGCGGCTCGCCGCCGAAGAGGGCATCGAGGTGCGCGAGCGGCGGATCACCCGGGACGAGGTCTACATCGCCGACGAGGCCTTCTTCACCGGCACCGCGGCCGAGGTGACCCCGATCCGCGAACTCGACGGCCGGACCATCGGTCCCGGCCACCGTGGCCCGATCACCGAGCGACTCCAGTCCCGCTACTTCAATCTGGTCGAGGGGCGCGACCCGTCCCACACCGACTGGCTCACCTTCGTCTGAGCCGACGCGCTGCCATGCCGGAGCAGCCCCACGTCGTCTGGCATCAGACCCGCGTCCAGCCCGAGGACCGCGCCGCGGCCCTCGGGCAGCGCCCAATGGTGGTCTGGCTCACCGGCCTGTCCGGCTCCGGCAAGTCGACCCTGGCCAACGCCCTTGAGCACGCCCTGCACCAGTGCGGCCACCACAGCTTCCTGCTCGACGGCGACAACATCCGCCACGGCCTCAACCGCGACCTGGACCTCTCCACCGCCGGGCGGCAGGAGAACATCCGCCGCATCGGTGAGGTCACCCGGCTGCTGCTCGACGCTGGACTGATCGTGGTCACCGCCTTCATCTCGCCCTACCGCGTCGACCGCGACCGGGTGCGCGAAACCGTCGGCCCCGAGCGCTTCCTCGAGGTCCACGTGCGCGCCGCCCTGGAGACCTGCGAGCAGCGCGACCCCAAAGGGTTGTACGCCCGCGCCCGGCGCGGCGACCTCCGCGGGATGACCGGCATCGACGACCCCTACGAGGCTCCGGAACACCCGGATCTGGTGATCGACACGGACCAATGCTCGGTGGCGGCCGCCACCGAGCACCTGCTGCAGACCCTCCGCAAACGCGGGGTGGTCTAGCGCCATGGGCTGGGAGGCGTACCTGACCGCCGCGGTCGTCGTCGCCCTGCTGACCGCCCTGATCACCACCCGCGTGGCCCCGGACATGGCCTTCCTGGGCGCGGTGACCGTGCTGCTGCTCAGCGGCGTGGTGGGACCGCGGGAGGCCTTTGAAGGCCTCTCCAACCCCGGCGTTCTCACCGTGGCCGCCCTTTACGTCGTCGTCGCCGGCATCCGCGAGACGGGCGGCGTGCAGTGGATCAGCACCCGCATGCTCGGCCGGCCCCGCTCACTGTTCGATGCCCAGCGCCGGCTCACCCTGCCGGTGGCCGGGTTCTCGGCCTTCCTCAACAACACCCCGGTGGTGGCCATGCTCATCCCGGCGGTGGGCGACTGGGCGCGCAAGCACAACCTGGCCGAATCGAAGCTGCTGCTGCCCCTGTCCTACGCCGCCATGCTCGGCGGCACCTGCACGCTCATCGGCACCAGCACCAACCTGGTCGTCAACGGCGCCCTGGAGCAGCGCACCGGTGAAGGGCTCATGCTCTTCGAGCTGGCCTGGGTCGGCATCCCGGTGCTCATCGCCGGGCTGGCCTTCCTGTTCGCCACCAGCCACTGGCTGTTGCCCGACCGCCGCCCCGCGGCGGAGACCCTCGACGACCCGCGGGAGTACACCGTGGAAATGATCGTCGAGGCCGAGGGCCCACTGGTCGGGCGGAGCATCGAACGCGCCGGACTGCGCCACCTGCCCGGGTGTTATCTCATGGAGATCGACCGCGGCGGCGAGATCCTGCCCGCCGTCTCGCCTCGGGAGAAGCTGCGCGCCGGCGACCGGCTGGTGTTCGTCGGGGTGGTGGACTCCGTGGTGGAGCTGCAGAAGATCCGCGGCCTCACCCCCGCCACCAACCAGGTCTTCAAGCTCGACGGCCGCCGCTCCGATCGCCGGCTGGTCGAGGTGGTGGTCTCGGAGACCTGCCCGGTGGCCAACCGCACGGTGCGCGATGGCCGCTTCCGCACCCGCTACGACGCGGTGGTCATCGCCGTGGCGCGCAACGGCGAGCGCGTCGACGGCAAGATCGGCGACATCATCCTGCGCCCCGGCGACACCCTGCTCCTGGAGGCCGGCGAAGGCTTCGTCGAGCGCCAGCGCAACGCCCGCGACTTCCTGCTGGTGCGCGCCATCGAGGGCGCGGCGGTGCCGCGCCACGACCGCGCCTGGCTGGCACTGGGGATCCTGGGCGCCATGCTCGGCATCGTCGGGGTCGGCTGGCTATCGATGCTCGAAGGCGCCCTGGCCGCCGGGGCGGCACTGCTGCTCACCCGCTGCCTGACCCTCAACGCCGCCCGGCAGGCCATTGACTGGTCGGTGATCCTGACCATCGCCGCGGCGTTCGGCATCGGCGCCGCCATGGAACAGACCGGACTGGCTCACACCATCGCCGACGGCCTGCTTGGCCTCGCAGGCGAGCAGCCGTGGCTGAACCTGGCCGTGATCTACCTGGTCACAGCGCTGTTCACCGCGGTCATCACCAACAACGCCGCCGCGGTCCTGATGGTCCCGATCGCCGGCTCGGTGGCCGGGGATTTGGGGGTCAGCGTCCTCCCCTTCGCCGTGGCCATCATGCTGGCCGCCTCGGCCAGCTTCGCCACCCCCATGGGCTACCAGACCAACCTGATGGTCTACGGCCCCGGCGGCTACCACTTCACCGACTACCTGCGCGCCGGCCTGCCGCTGAACCTGGTCACCGCAGCCGTAGCGCTGGCGGTGATCCCGTGGGTGTGGCCGTTCTAGGCGGAATGGAACCTCGGGTTGCAATGCGCAGGGCGCGCAGAGAGGGTCAACCCCGTTTGCCCAGCAACGCCGCGGCCGCCGCGCGCAGATCGTCCTCGGCCACGCCGAGGTCCTGGATCTCCTCTTTGACGCGCTCTTCTTTCTCTTCCGGGTTTACCGGCGAGAGCAGCAACCGGCCCTTGCGGGTCACCACCACCTCGAAGTAATCGACATCCGAGAACCGCCCGGCGATCTCCGGCGGCAGGCGGACCTCGTTCCACTCCGTCTTGCGTGCGAGCACGGTCATGACGGTCTCTCCTGTTCCTGGCCTGATCCTGCGTCAAAAGTTGGCACACCGCGCGCCGGTCGGGAAGGGTCCATCCAGGATGCCCGGGCCGGGATGATAAGCGGCGGGGCACCCTCCTCAAGAGCCATGGCCATGAGGACAGAACCATCCGCCCTGACGCTTGCGTCGGGCGATCCTTTACAATGCTCGGCCAACGCGGGCTTTCGGTCAGGTGGTCAACGGTATGGAGATCAGCGAGGCACGGCTCACCCACCTCAAGGAGCTTGAGGCGGAGAGCATCCACATCATCCGCGAGGTCGCCGCGGAGTTCGACAACCCGGTGATGCTCTACTCCATCGGCAAGGACTCCTCGGTGATGCTGCGCCTGGCGCTCAAGGCGTTCTACCCGGGCACACCGCCCTTCCCCCTGATGCACGTGGACACCACCTGGAAGTTCCGCGAGATGATCGCCTTCCGCGACCGCATGGCGCGGGAGTCGGGCATGGAGCTGATCGTCCACATCAACCAGGAGGGCGTCGAGCAGGGCATCGGGCCGTTCACCCACGGCTCCAAGGTCCATACCGACGTCATGAAGACGCAGTCCCTCAAGCAGGCGATGGACCAGCACCGCTTCGACGCCGCCTTCGGCGGGGCGCGGCGCGACGAGGAGAAATCCCGCGCCAAGGAGCGCGTCTACTCCTTCCGCGACCGCCACCACCGCTGGGATCCCAAGGGCCAGCGCCCGGAGCTCTGGCAGCTCTACAACGGCCGCGTCCACAAGGGCGAGAGCATGCGCATCTTCCCCCTGTCCAACTGGACGGAGCTGGACGTCTGGCAGTACATCTACCTGGAGGACATCCCCATCGTCCCCCTCTACTACGCCGCCGAGCGCCCTGTGGTCGACCGCGACGGCACCCTGATCATGGTCGACGACGAGCGCATGCCGCTCGAGGAAGGCGAGCAGCCGCGCTACGAGAAGGTCCGCTTCCGCACCCTCGGCTGCTATCCGCTCACCGGGGCGATCCGCTCCGAGGCGGACACGCTGCCGGAAATCATCCAGGAGATGCTGCTCACCCGCACCTCCGAGCGGCAGGGGCGGGTCATCGACCACGATTCGGCGGGGTCGATGGAAGAGAAAAAACGCCAGGGGTACTTCTAGCCATGTCCCACGCCTCCGATCTCATCGAAACCGACATCGAGCGCTACCTCAAGCAGCACGAGCACAAGGACCTGCTGCGCTTCATCACCTGCGGCTCGGTGGACGACGGCAAGAGCACCTTCATCGGCCGGCTGCTGCACGACTCGGCGCTGGTCTACGAGGATCAACTGGCCGCCGTGCGGCAGGACTCCACCCGCTACGGCACCACCGGCGACGACGTGGACCTGGCGCTGCTCGTCGACGGCCTGCAGTCCGAGCGCGAGCAGGGCATTACCATCGATGTCGCCTACCGCTACTTCTCCACCGACCGGCGCAAGTTCATCATTGCCGACACCCCGGGCCACGAGCAGTACACCCGCAACATGGCCACCGGCGCCTCGACGGCGCAGCTGGCGGTGATCCTGGTCGATGCCCGCCACGGGGTGCAGGTGCAGACCCGGCGGCACAGCTACATCTGCGCCCTGCTGGGGATCCGCCACGTGCTGCTGGCCGTCAACAAGATGGACCTGGTCGATTGGGATCAGGGCACCTTCGAGGCGATCCGCGACGAGTACACCGCCTTCGCCCGCCGCCTCGGCATCCCCGATGTGCGCTGCGTGCCGCTGTCCGCGCTCAAGGGGGATAACGTCGTCCACCGCGGCGAGCACCTGCCCTGGTACGACGGCCCAACGCTCATGGAGCTGCTGGAGACCGTGGAGGCCAAGGCCGACCGCAATCTGCGCGATCTGCGCCTGCCGGTGCAGACTGTGGTCCGCCCCTCCCACGACTTCCGCGGCTTCGCCGGCACCCTGGCCGCCGGCACGGTGCGCCCCGGGGACGAGGTCGTGGCCCTGCCTTCCGGGCTGCGCAGCCGCGTGGCGCGCATCGTCACCTACGACGGCGACCTCGACGTGGCCTTTCCGCCGCAGTCGGTGACCGTCACCCTGACCGACGAGATCGACGTCTCACGCGGCGATGTCCTGGCCAGCCCGACCCACCCGGCCACCGTGGACGACACCCTGGATGCGCGCATCGTGTGGATGGCCGAGCAACCGCTGCTGCCCGGACGCCAGTACGACATCAAGCTGGGCACGGCCACCGTCCCGGCCGTGGTCGAACGGATCCACCACCGCATCGACGTCAACACCCTCGAGCACCACCAGGTGGAGGAACTCGGGCTCAACGAGATCGGCCTGTGTCGCGTCCAGCTCTCCGCCCGGGTGCCCTTTGACCCCTACGACGAGATCGCCAACACCGGATCGTTCATCGTCATCGACCGGATGAGCCTGCACACCGTCGGCGCCGGCATGGTCACCCGCGCGGCAACCGAGGCCGCCGGCGCCGAGACCGATGTCCCGCGCCGCCGGCTGGCCCTGAGCAAGGCCCAGCGCGCCGGGCAGAAGGGGCAGCGGCCGTGCATCGTCTGGCTCACCGGGCTGTCCGGCTCCGGCAAGTCGAGCCTGGCCAACGCCCTGGAGCAGGCGCTGTTCCGGCGCGGCTACCACAGCTACCTGATCGACGCGGGCAACGTCCGCCACGGGCTGAGCCACGACCTGGACTTCAGCCGCGACGCGCGGGCCGAGAACATCCGCCGCATGGCCGAGACAGCCACCATGTTCGTCGACGCCGGGCTGATCACCGTCTGCGCCAGCCTCTCGCCGTACCGCGACGACCGCGCCATGGTCCGCGAGCGGGTCGAACCCGGCGAGTTCATCGAGGTGCACGTGGACGCCACCATCGACGCGTGCCGCGCCGCGGACCTGGACGGGCTCTACGCCCGCGCCGACGCTGGCGAGATCCAGGGCCTGCCCGGTGTGGACATCCCCTACGAGGCGCCGGAACAGCCCGAGGTCCGCGTGGACACGGTGGCCGAGGACCTGGAGACCTCGGTGCGCAAGATCCTCACCGCCCTGGAGGAGCGCGGGGTGCTGCGCTAGCGCAGCCCCCGCCCTCTCCTCACCCCTTGAGCACCCCCAGCGGACGCAGGCGGGCCACCCGGCGGCCAATGCCGGCGTGGGCCACCACGTCCACCACATCGGACACGTCCTTGTACGCCTCGGCCAGCTCCTCGGCCACCGTCTGCCGGGACGAGGCGCGCACCTCGATACCAGCCTCGGCCAGCTCGGCATCCAAGTCCCGCCCCTCAGCGGCGCGTTTGGCCTGGCGCCGGCTGAGACGGCGTCCGGCGCCGTGGGCGCAGGAGCCGAAGGTCTCGGCGTAGGCGCCCTGGGTGCCGAGCAGGACGTAGGAGTAGCGGGTCATGTCGCCGGGCAGCAGCACCGGCTGCCCGAGCCCGCGCAGATCCTCGGGGAGTTCCGGGTGGCCGGGCGGGAAGGCGCGGGTGGCGCCCTTGCGGTGGACGCAGACCTCGCGCTCCTCACCGTCGACCCGATGGCGCTCGAACTTGGCGATGTTGTGGGAGACGTCGTAGACCAGCTCCAGGTGCGCCTCCTCCCCCAGCACCTCGGCGAAGACCCGGCGCACCTGCTGGGTCATCGCCTGGCGGTTGACGTAGGCGAAGTTGGCGGCGGCCTGCATGGCCCCCAGGTAGTCCCGGGCGGCGGAGCAGCTCAGCGGCGCGCAGGCCAGCTGACGGTCGGGCAGCTCGATGCCGTTGCGCCCGGTGATCCGCTCCATGGTCACCAGAAAGTCATCGCAGACCTGGTGACCGAGCCCGCGTGACCCGGAGTGGATCATCACGGTCAGCGTCCCCGCCTCGAGCCCCAGGCGGCGGGCAGCGGCTTCGTCGTAGACATCGTCCACACAGCCGATCTCGATGAAGTGGTTGCCGGATCCCACCGTACCGACCTGATCCCGTCCGCGCTGGATGGCCCGATCGCTGACCGCCTCGGGGTCGGCGCCGGGCAGGCACCCACGGTCCTCGATCCGGGCCAGATCCTCGGGCTCGCCCAGCCCCACCTCCACGGCCCACGCCGCCCCCTCGCGCAGCAACCGGCGCATATCCCGGTTGCGCAGCAGGGTGTCGCCGTACCCACGGCCCATGCCGGCCGGGATGCGTTCGAAGAGTCGATCCATCAGGCGCGGCAGGTGGGCGCCCAGGTCCTCGGCCTGTAGCGGCGTCCGCAGCAGCCGGACTCCGCAGTTGATGTCGTAGCCCACCCCTCCGGGCGAGATCACGCCCCCCTGGTCCGGATCGAAGGCGGCCACGCCTCCGATGGGGAAGCCGAACCCCCAATGGATATCCGGCATGCCGATGGACCGCCCGACCACCCCGGGGAGGCAGGCCACATTGGCCACCTGGCGCACGGCCTCGGTATCGCGGATGTCCTCAATCAACGCGTCGTTGGCGAAGATCAACCCGTCTACCTGCATCCGCCCCTGCCGCGGCAACCGCCAGCGGCAACTGTCGAGCCGTTCCAACTCCAGACCTTCAGCGGCCTCGATACGCTTGACCATCCCCGTCTCCTAGCGGTTGCACCCGTTGCCCGATCACCGTACCAAGCCCACCGGCCCGGACGGTGACGGCCTCCCCCTCCGGCAAGGTTAGCCTGCCCGACGCGCCCCATGGTGGTGCATCCGCCCTGTGCCGAGGCACAGCAACGGGGCGCGCGATCCCCGGCCACCCCGCACCTCGCCACCGAGGACCGCATAACCTGTTGATCTCCGGTTATCAAGGGACTTGGCCCGCGTCTTGCTTGGATAACGGGCAGCGGAGGCATCGACCGCGAAGGGCAGCGGCCCAGGAGGTCCGCCCCGGAGCGTCACCGCTGACAATCTGGCCGCAATAGGCGTCTAGGGTTCCGTCCGCAGGCATGCGGAGCCTGGTCCGAGAGTCGCCGACCTCTCCCAGAGGGGGGTTACACGGAGGGACAAAAGCCCGGGAGATCGTGATCGATGCTCCCGCTTTTGACCCAACGGCAACCCCGAGGGAGAGATCCCATGAGCCGCGAACGACGCCCGCTACGCCAACGACTCACCCACCTGTGCACCGCCGCCGCCCTCCTCGGCACCGCTGCACTGCCGCTCGCAGCCACCGCCGACGAACGCGACTCCTTCCGCATCGCCTGGAGCATCTACGTCGGGTGGATGCCCTGGGGCTACGGCGAGGCCGAAGGCATCGTCGACAAGTGGGCCGACAAGTACGACATCGAGATCGATGTGGTGCAGATCAACGACTACATCGAGTCCATCAACCTCTACACCGCCGGCTCTTTCGACGGCGTCACCCTGACCAACATGGACGCCCTGACCATCCCGGCGGCCAGCGGCGTGGATACCACCGCGTTGATCGCCGGCGACTTCTCCGACGGCAACGACGGCGTGGTCCTTGAGGGGACCGACGACCTGGCCGACATCGAAGGCCAACGCGTCCACCTGGTCGAGCTGTCCGTATCGCACTACCTGCTCGCCCGCGCCCTCGACTCGGTGGGGCTGAGCGAGCGGGACGTCCAGGTGGTCAACACCGCCGACGCCGACATCGTCGGGGCCTTCCGTTCCCGCGATGTCCAGGCCGCCGTGGCCTGGAACCCACAGTTGGGCGAGATCCGCCGACAGGACGACGCCCATGTGGTCTTCGACTCCTCGGACGTACCCGGCGAGATCATCGACCTGCTCGGCGTGCGCACCGAAGTGCTTGAAGAGCACCCGGAGCTTGGCAAGGCGCTGACCGGCGCCTGGTACGAGATCATGGACGTCATGTCCGGCGACGATGCCGCCGGCGAGGCCGCTCGCACCGCGATGGCCGAGGCGGCGGGCACCGACCTGGCCGGCTACGAGGAGCAGCTCGCCTCGACCACGTTCTTCTACGACCCCGCCGAAGCGGTGGACTTCGTCACCAGCGAACAGCCCGCCGAGACCATGGAGAACGTCCGCCAGTTCGCCTACCAGCACGGATTGCTCGGTGAGCGCGCCCCGAGCCCGGATTTCGTCGGCATCGAGCTCGCCGACGGCTCGACCCTGGGCGATGCGAACAACGTCCAGTTGCGCTTCACCGACCGCTTCATGCGCAAGGCCGCCGAAGGCGAGCTGTAACGCCCTGCCCGGGGCGGCGGGTCCGCCCCGGGCCTCATCGGCAGCAGGAGCGCCTACCCATGAAACGCCTGATCAACCGCCACCCCGGCCGGGTCGGGGGCGCCGCCCTGGCGATGCTCCCCTTTGTCCTGGCGCTGGTGGCCTACACCATCGCCTCGTCGCAGCGCCTGGCCGAGAATCCCAACGACCCGGTGCTGCCGTCGCTGATCACGCTGATCGAATCCTTCCTGCGCCTGGCCACCGAGGAGAGTCGGCGCACCGGTGAGGTCCTCCTGTGGTTGGACACCGGTGCCAGCCTCGGGCGGCTGGGCATGGGCGTGGCCCTGGCCGCCGCCATCGGCCTGCTGGTCGGCATCCTCAACGGCTGCCTGCCCTACGCGCGGCGTACCTTCTCGCCCTTCGTCACCGCCGTGGCCATGATCCCGCCGCTGGCGGTGCTGCCGATCCTGTTCATCGCCTTCGGCGTCGGCGAGCTGGCGAAGGTGATGCTGATCGTCTTCGGTGTTGCGCCGTTCATCATGCGCGACCTGCAGCAGCGGGTCGAAGAGCTGCCGCGTGAGCAGCTGATCAAGGCGCAGACCCTCGGCGCATCGACCTGGCAGATCGTGCTACGGGTGATCCTGCCGCAGACCCTGCCCCGGCTGATCGACGCCACGCGGCTGAGCCTCGGGGCGGCCTGGCTGTTTCTCATCGCCTCGGAGGCCATCGCTGCCACTGAGGGGCTCGGCTACCGGATCTTCCTGGTCCGGCGCTACCTGGATATGGAGACGATCCTCCCCTACGTGGCGTGGATCACCCTGCTCGCCTTCCTCTTCGATCTGACCCTGCGCGGGGTCAATCGCTGGTTCTTCCCCTGGTACGCCGGAAGGAGCGCCCGTTCATGAGTGCCACCATCCGCCTGGAGAACGTCTGGAAATCCTACGGCCACGACGTCGTCCTGGAGAACCTGTCGCTGGAGGTCGCCGCCGGCTCTTTCGTCACCCTCGTGGGCGCCTCGGGCTGTGGCAAGACCACCTTCCTCAAGATGCTCCTCGGCGAGGAGGCGCCGAGCCGCGGCCGCCTGCTCATGGACGGCGCGCCCCTGCCCGGCGAGCCGGGGCCGGACCGCGGGGTGGTCTTCCAGCGCTACTCGGTCTTCCCCCACCTCACCGCGGTTCAGAACGTGCTCCTCGGCCTGGAGCTGGCCGACGCCCCGTGGCTAGGCCGCCTCTTCGGTGCCGCGCGGCGCACCGCCCGGGCGCAGGCGGTGACGGCCCTGGAGTCGGTCGGCCTGGAGCACGCCCTGGACAAGTACCCGCCGGAACTCTCCGGCGGCATGCAGCAGCGCCTGGCCATCGCCCAGACCCTGGTCAAGGACCCGCGGGTCCTGCTCCTCGACGAGCCCTTCGGCGCCCTCGACCCCGGCATCCGGCAGGACATGCACGCGCTGATCCAGTCCCTGTGGCAGCGCACCGGGGTCACCGTCTTCATGGTGACCCACGACCTGCAGGAGGGCTTCACCCTCGGCAGCCGGCTGCTCGTCTTCGACAAGGTCCGCCACGACCCCCACGCCCCCGAGGCCTACGGGGCACAGATCACCTACGACATCCCCCTCGACCGCAACGCGGAGGCTTCCCCATGAGCACCCCCTCACTGCCCCAGGAGCGCATCGTCTACCGGGAACGCGTCCCCGGCGCCCGGTACGCATCGCTGATCCTGAGCCGCGGTTTCGCCGTCCGCCTGACCGACGTCGACGGCACCGCCAACGCCGCGGCACTGCTGTACAACCCCCACAACCCGCTTGAGCGGTACAACGCCCCGGACACCCTGAAAGGCCAGCACACCTCGCGGCTGTCCGCCGGCCACATGCTCTACTCGGACATGGGGCGGGTGATGCTTTCGATCACCAGCGACAGCCTCGACTGGCACGACCCCATCGGCGGCATCAGCGACGCCGCCAGGGTGCGCCACACCTATGGCCAGGCCCGCTACCAGGAGCACCTCAACGACTTTTACCGCAGCGGTCGTGAACTCTTCCTCATCGAGATGGCCAAGTGGGGCCTGGGGCGCGCCGATCTGGTCCCCAACGTGAACTTTTTCAGCAAGGTCCAGGCGGACACCGAAGGCGCCCTGCATTTCATCCCGGACCACAGCCGAGCCGGCGCCCACGTGGACCTGCGGGCCGAGATGGACACTCTGCTGATCCTGCAGACCGCGCCCCACCCCATGGATCCCGGGCCCACCTACACCCCCGGCGCGGTCGACCTCACCGTCTACCGGGCGGAACCGGTCGCCGCCGAAGACCCCTGCCTCACCAGCCACCCGGAGAACGCCCGCGCCTACGCCAACACCATCGCCTACCACTGCCAGGAGTAAGCGCCATGACCGGCATGAACCTCGTCGAGAGCCCGCTCGAGCCCCGCGATGCCCTCTACCGCGTCACCGTCCCCGCCGGCGAACCGTGGCTGGGCGAGCTGCGCCGCGGCCAGACCCTGCGCATCGTCGATTTAGAGGGCAACCAGGCCGCCGACACGCTCTTCTACAGCCTCGACAACCCAAGCGGGGAGCGCTACAGCGCCGTCGATACCGTCCGCGAGCAGGCCAGCGCCTATCTGAGCACCGGCAGCCGGCTGCTCTCCACCGCCGGCCGGACGATGCTGACCCTCACGGCCGACACCTGCGGCCGCCACGATACCCTCGGCGGCGCCTGCGCCGCCGAGTCCAACCAGGTGCGCTACGCCCTGGATAAGAAGCCCATGCACAACTGCCGGGACAACTTCCTCATCGCCCTGGCCGAGAGCGATTACCCGCTGGGCAAGCGCGACCTCGGGCCGAATATCAACTTCTTCATGAACGTCCCGCTCACCCCCGAGGGCGGCCTCAGCTTCCAGGACGGCCTCTCCGGTCCGGGCAAGTACGTGGAGATGCGTGCCGAGATGGACGTCCTGGTGCTGCTCTCCAACTGCCCGCAGCTCAACAACCCGTGCAGCGATTACAACCCCACCCCCCTCGAGATGATCGTCTGGAAGTAACCGCCATGTTCAGCAAGGTCCTCATCGCCAACCGTGGTGCCATCGCCTGTCGGATCATCCGCACCCTGCGCCGGCTGGGCGTGGCCTCGGTGGCCGTCTACTCCGAGGCGGACCGCCACTCCCTCCACGTCCGCCAGGCGGACCAGGCGGTCTGCATCGGCCCGCCGAGCGCCGCCGAGTCGTACCTGAACGACGGCGCCATCCTCGCGGCCGCGCAGCAGACCGGTGCCGAGGCCATCCACCCCGGCTACGGCTTCCTGTCGGAGAACGACGCCTTCGCCGAGGCCTGCGAGGCGGCGGGCATCGCCTTCATCGGACCGACGCCGCAGCAGATGCGCGACTTCGGCCTCAAGCACACCGCCCGCGCCCTGGCCGAGGCCAGTGACGTGCCCATGCTGCCGGGGACCGGACTACTCGACAGCATGGACGAGGCCGTGGCGGAGGCCGCCCGGATCGGCTATCCGGTGATGCTCAAGAGCACCGCCGGCGGCGGCGGGATCGGCATGCAGCTCTGCCACGACGCAGCCGCCCTGCGCGAGGCCTACGACTCGGTGCGCCGGCTTTCGGCGAACAACTTCTCCAACGACGGGCTGTTCCTGGAGAAGTACGTCGAGCACGGGCGGCACATCGAGGTGCAGCTCTTCGGCGATGGATGCGGCACGGTCATCGCCCTCGGCGAGCGCGACTGCTCGCTGCAGCGGCGCAACCAGAAGGTGGTCGAAGAGACCCCCGCCCCCGGCCTCGACGCGGACACCCGCCAGGCCCTGCTGGACGCCGCCGAGCGGTTGGGCCGGCAGGTGGCGTACCGCAGCGCCGGGACCGTGGAGTACATCCTGGATGCCGATACCGGGGCCTTCTACTTCCTGGAGATGAACACCCGGCTGCAGGTCGAGCACGGAGTCACCGAGGCGGTGACCGGCATCGACCTGGTCGGGTGGATGGTGGAAGCCGCCGCGGGCACCCTCACCGACCTCGCAGCCCGCCGCCCCGGGCACCGCGGCCACGCCATCCAGGCCCGCCTCTACGCCGAGGACCCGGGCAAGGGCTTCCAGCCGGCCACCGGCCTGCTTACCGAGGTCCGCTTCCCGGACGCGGCGCGCATCGAGACCTGGGTGGAGCGCGGCAGCGAGATCTCGCCGCACTACGACCCGATGATCGCTAAGCTGATCGTCCACGGGACGGATCGCGCCGATGCGCTGCAGCGCCTGCGCCAGGCGCTGGGCGAGACCGCGCTGCACGGCGTCGAGACCAACCTGCCCTATCTGCGCGCGATCGCCGAGGATGAAACCTTCGCCGCCGGCCGGGCCACCACCCGCTACCTGGATCGCTTCACCTACCGCCCGGCAAGCATCGATGTCCTCCAGCCCGGCACCCAGACCACGGTCCAGGACTGGCCGGGGCGGGTGGGTTATTGGGAGGTGGGCGTCCCGCCCTCGGGCCCCATGGACGCCCTGGCCTTTCGTCTGGGTAACCGCATCGTCGGCAACCCGGAAGGGGCCGCCGGTCTGGAGATGACCGCCAGCGGCGCCACCCTGCAGTTCAACACCGCCACCACCATCGCCCTGACCGGCGCGACCATGCCCGCCGAGCTGGACGGCAGCCCTGTCCCACCCTGGCAGGCGGTGGCCGTGCCCGCCGGGGCCCGGCTCCGGCTCGGCAGCGCCGCAGGCCCGGGGGTGCGCACCTACCTGCTGCTCCGCGGCGGGGTCGACGTCCCCTTGCACCTGGGCAGCCGCGCCACCTTCACGCTCGGGCGGATGGGCGGCCACGGCGGCCGCGCCCTGCAGACCGGTGATGTCCTGCACCTCGGCCCGGAACCGGACCGGCCGCTCACCGCCCTGCCCGCCAACGGCGTCCCTGCCTACGGCGAAGAGTGGACCCTCCGCGCCGTCTACGGCCCCCACGGCGCCCCGGACTTCTTCACCGAGGCGGATATCGACACGTTCTTCACCACCGCCTGGCAGGTGCACTACAACTCCAGCCGCACCGGCGTGCGGCTGATTGGCCCCAAACCGGAGTGGGCACGGGCGGACGGCGGTGAGGCGGGCCTGCATCCATCGAACATCCACGACAACGCCTACGCCATTGGCACCGTGGACTTCACCGGCGACATGCCGGTGATCCTCGGCCCCGACGGCCCGAGCCTGGGCGGCTTCGTCTGTCCGGCCACCATCGTCACCGCCGACCTGTGGAAGATCGGCCAGCTGCGCCCCGGCGATCGGGTCCGCTTCCAGGCGGTTGATGCGGCCACCGGACAGCGTCTGGCCGAGGCGCAGGATGCGGCCATCGCCCAGGGCGCCCCGGCCGACCCGCCGCTACCCGACTCCGTGTCCGGGCGGGTGGCGCCGACCCTGCGCCCCCAGGCCACCGCGGCCGAAGCGGTGACCGTCACCTACCGCAGCGCCGGGGAGCGCTACCTGCTGGTGGAGTACGGCCCCATCGTGCTGGACCTGAACCTGCGCTTCCGTGTCCAGGCCCTGCTGGAGTGGCTGAGCGAGCAGGCCATCCCCGGCATCCTGGAGATGACTCCCGGGGTGCGCAGCCTGCAGATCCACTACGAGCCACGCCGCCTGCCCCAGGAGCGGCTGCTGACGATCCTCGAGGAGGCCGAGGGGGAGCTGCGCGACCTCGCCGAGGCCGAGATGCCCTCACGTATCGTCCACCTCCCGCTGGCCTGGGACGACTCCCAGACCCGGCTGGCCACGGAGAAGTACATGCAGTCGGTGCGCGCCGATGCCCCCTGGTGCCCCCATAACATCGAGTTCATTCGGCGCATCAACGGCCTGCCGGACGAGGCCGCGGTCAAGCGGACCGTCTACGACGCCTCGTACCTGGTCATGGGCCTCGGCGACGTCTACCTCTCGGCCCCCCTGGCCACCCCGGTGGATCCGCGCCACCGGCTGGTGACCACCAAGTACAACCCGGCCCGCACCTGGACACCGGAGAACGCCGTGGGGATCGGCGGCTCGTACCTGTGCATCTACGGCATGGAGGGGCCCGGGGGCTACCAGTTCGTGGGCCGCACACTGCAGATCTGGAATCGCTACCACGTCACCCCGGCCTTCGAGAAACCCTGGCTGCTGCGCTTCTTCGATCAGATCCGCTTCTATGAGGTCAGCGAGGCGGAACTGCTGGAGATGCGCGACGCCTTCCCCCGCGGCGGACTGGCGCTGGAGATCGAGGAGACCACCTTCTCGCTGCAGCGCTATAACCGCTTCCTGCGCGAGAACCAGGCCTCCATCGAGGCGTTCAAGGCCCACCAGCAGCAGGCCTTCGAGGCCGAGCGGCAGCGCTGGATCGCCAACGGCCAGGCCGACTACGAAGCCGAGAGCGAGCCGCCCCCGGCAGCGGGTGAAGGCGTCGAGCTCGGCGCCGACGAGCAGGCCGTCGCGGCCCATGTGCACGCCAACCTCTGGTCGCTGCAGGTGGCGGAGGGCGAGACCGTGGAGGCCGGCCAGACCCTGCTGGTCCTGGAGTCGATGAAGATGGAGATCCCCCTCTGCGCCGATCAGGCGGGCACCGTGCGCCGGCTGCTGTGCCGCGAAGGGGCCCAGGTGGCCCCGGGACAGACCCTGCTGACCCTGACCAGCGACGGGAGTACACCATGACCCCGCTGACCGTGACCGAACTGCTGGCGGCCTACCGCAACGGCACCCGCAACCTCCGCGACGAGCTGGCCCGGGCCCGGGCGGCCGCCCTGGCCGACCACCACCACGCCTGGATCCGGGTCCTGGACGAAGACCAACTGGCGGCGTACACCCGCCCCCTGGAGGACCGCGATCCGGCGGAGCTGCCGCTCTACGGCGTGCCCTTCGCCATCAAGGACAACATCGACCTGGCCGGCGTCCCCACCACCGCCGGCTGCCCCGACTACGCCTACACCCCGGAGACGTCGGCCTTCGTCGTCCAGCGACTGATCGATGCCGGGGCGGTGCCCGTCGGCAAGACCAACCTGGATCAGTTCGCCACCGGTCTGGTCGGCACGCGTTCGCCCTACGGCGCCTGCCCCAACGCCTTCCACCGGGATTACATCGCCGGTGGCTCCAGCTCCGGCTCGGCGCTGGCCACCGCCCTCGGCCAGGTGCCCTTCGCCCTGGGCACCGACACCGCCGGATCGGGACGGGTCCCGGCGGCCTTCAACAATCTGATCGGCCTCAAGCCCACCTGCGGCCGCCTGAGCACCCGCGGGGTGGTGCCGGCCTGCCGCAGCCTCGATACGGTATCGATCTTCGCCGGCACCGCCAGCGACGCCGGGCACATCCTGGCCGCTGCCGGCGCCTACGACGCCACCGACCCCTACGCCCGCCGGGCGCAACCGCCCGCCCTCGGGCCGGGGCGGATCCCGGCCCACGGCTTCCGCTTTGCCGTACCGCCGAGCGAGCAGTGCGCCTTCTTCGGCAACGAGGCCACGCCGGGGCTCTTCGAACGCGCCGTGGCGCGGCTGCAGGCCTTGGGCGGTGTGGCGGTGGAGCGGGATTTCAGCCCCTTCCTCGAGGCCGCGCGGCTCCTCTACGAGGGCCCCTGGGTGGCGGAGCGCTACGCCGCCATCCGCGACTTCATCGATCGACAGCCGGAGAGCCTGCTGCCGGTCACACGGCAGATCATTGGCGCCGGCAGCCAACCACTGGCCGCCGACGCCTTCGAGGCCGCCTACCGCCTGCAGGCCCTGCGCCGGCAAGCCGAGACGACCTGGGAAGAGGTGGACCTGGCCATCACCCCCACCGCCGGGACCCTGCCCAGCCAGGCAGCCGTGGCCGCCGAGCCGGTGGCACGCAACAGCGAACTCGGCTACTACACCAACTTCATGAACCTCCTCGACTGCAGCGCGGTAGCGGTACCGGCCGGGTTCCAGGACAACGGCCTGCCATTCGGGGTCACCCTCTTCGCCCCGGCGTTCTACGACACCGACCTGCTGAGCCTGGCCGGGCAGCTGCAGGCGGCCCTTGTGAACCGCCTGGGCGCCACCGGGCGCCCGCTGCCCCCCACCGAGCCACCACCGTGCGCGCCGGGGCACGCCGTCGAACTGGCCGTCTGCGGCGCGCACCTCAGCGGGCTGCCACTGAACCACCAGCTCACCGAGCGCCGCGGCCGCCATCTGGCGACCATGCACACCGCCCCCCGCTATCGGCTCTACGCCCTGCCCGGCAGCGAACCACAGCGCCCCGGCCTGGTCCGCGACCGCCGGGATGGCGCCGCCATCGAGGTGGAGGTGTGGAGCCTGCCGGCGCAGGAGGTCGCCGGCTTCATGGCCGGAATCGCCGCACCGCTGGGCATCGGCCGGGTGGAACTGGCCGACGGGCGCTGGATCCCGGGTTTCCTCTGTGAATCCGCGGCGACCGAGGGCGCCGAGGAGATCACCCACCTGGGCGGCTGGCGGCGCTACGTGAGCGGGTAAGGCGGTGGTACCATGCCGGCGTTCGCCGGCTACCGCACGCTGAAAGGCCCGCAGTGAGAGTCCTGTACCTGTTCGACACCACCGACCGCGCCGAGAGCGAGAGCGTCATCGAGATGGCCAGCCACGGCGTGGTCCCGACCATCGTCTGCCAGCCGGATGCGCCCATGCGCGGCCGCTTCGAGGCGGCCGGGCTGGAGGTCATCCCGGTCGCCATGCGCAGCAAGGCGGACCGGGCAGCCATCGCCGCGCTGCGCCGGCTGCGCCGGGAACGGACCTTCGACCTGGTGCACGCCTACTACAAGATCGCCCTGACCAACTACAACCTGGCGGCGGTCGGGCTGCCCCGGGTGCCGGTGGTGGCCTACCGGGGGATCATCGGCAATCTGAGCTACTGGGACCCGTTCTCCTGGCTCTCCTTCCTCGACCCGCGCATCGAGCGCATCGTCTGCGTCTGCGAGGCCATCCGCCGGTACTTCCTGGACAAACCCTTCCTGCCCGGGACCCGGCTGTTCCGTCCGGAGCGGGTGGTGACCATCCACAAGGGCCACCGCCCGGCGTGGTACCAGCAGCCCGACGCCCGCCTGCCCGCCGACCTGGCCATCCCGCAGGGCGCACCGGTCATCGGCTGTGTGGCCCGGATGAAGAAGCGCAAGGGCATCGTCGAGCTGATCCGCGCCTTCGAGCAGATCCCCGCCGAGCACAACGCCCACCTGGTGCTGATCGGCCCCATCGAGTACCCCGCCATCGAGCAGGCGGCGGCCCACAGCCCGGCGGCGGATCGCATCCGCATCACCGGCTACCGGGCCGATGCGCCCAAGATCGCCGGCGCCTTCGACATCGCCACCCTGCCCTCCCTGCGGCGCGAGGGCCTGCCGCGGGCGATCATCGAGGCCATGGCGCAGGGCATCCCGGCGGTGGTCTCGGACTCCGGCGGCAACCCGGAGCTGGTCGAGGACGGCGTCAGCGGCCGGGTCACCCCGGCGGGCGATGTGGACGCGCTCGCCGCAGCCCTGCGCGAACTGGTCGCCGACCCGGCGCTGCGGGGTCGTCTGGGGGCCGCCGCCCACGAGCGCATCGCCACCCGCTTGACCGTCGAGCGCACGGCGCGGGAGACGCTGGCCCTTTACGCCGGCGTGCTCGGCCAACGCTCGGGCGAGCCGGCGGCCTGATCACCCCCGTCCGCGGCCCTTGCCACCCACCGGGGCGTCGATCATCTCGTCGTGCGCCTCCGTCGCCCACGGCAGCGTGGCCGGCGCCGAGTCGAGGAACTGCAGATAGCTCTCGAAGTGATCGAGGACGTCGTCGATGATCTCCTGCTCGTTGTACTCGTAGACGCTGTACGACTGCCCGCCCCGGCGCAGGTAGACCTCCGGGCGGTAGTAGACCTCAGCCGGTCCGCCCGAGGGATCGATGGACGGGTAGGCGAAGGCCGGACGCGGGCGCTCGGTCAGGCGCACGTCGTAGAGGAAGTCCATCAACCCGTCGCGGTGTACCGCTAGGTAGACCCGTCCGTGATCCTCATCGAGCACCACTTTGGCCGGCCAGCCGCGCTGGTCGAGGGCCTTCTGAACGTGCTCCAGGGCCTGCACCACCGGGCCGCGGATGAATGCCATCACGTCGTCGCGGGTGGGGAAGTCGAACAGCTCGTAGAGCCGCTTCTTCCACAGCAGCGTACCGTAGCGCTGGCGGCGCTGGACGTGATTCTGCAGGCTGGTGTCGTGGTGGCTCTCGATGATCAGGGCCCGCCATAGCCCACCGGCAGCGATGAGCATGATCACCGCGAACGGCAGGGCACTGGTCACCGCCATGGTCTGCAGCGCCGCCAATCCGCCGGCGATGAGCAGCACCGCCGCCACCGCGCCCTCGAGCACCGCCCAGAAGACCCGCTGCCAGACCGGCGTCACCGACGCGCCGCCGGAGGCGAGCTGATCGATGACCAGCGAGCCGGAGTCCGACGAGGTGACGAAGAAGGTCATGATCAGGATCACGGTGACGAACGACGCCAGGGCACTCCACGGCAGGATGTCGTAGAGCTGGAACAGGGCCACCGCCTCGTCCTCCTGCACAAGGCCGATGAGCTGCTCGTAGCCCTCGTTCATGATCAGGTTCAGGCCGGTGCCGCCGAAGATCGAGAACCACAGGAAGGTGAAGAGCGTCGGCACCAGCATCACGCCGACGACGAACTGGCGGATGGTCCGCCCGCGGCTGATCTTGGCGATGAACATGCCCACGAACGGCGCCCAGGCGATGGTCCAGCCGAAGATGAACAGCGTCCAGTTGCCGATCCACTCCCGCCGCTCGTAGGCCTCGAGATTGAAGGTGCGCTCGACGATGCCGCTGACGTAGCTGCCGGTGTTCTGCAGGAAGGTCTCCACGATCAGGATCGACGGGCCGACCAGGAAGACGAAGAGCATCAGCGCTGCGGCGAGGATCATGTTGAGGATCGACAGCCGCTTGATGCCCTTGTCCAGGCCGGCGACCACGGAGATGGTCGCCAGCGCCGTAATCACCGCGATGACGATGACCTGCACCGTGGTGCTGGTGGGGATCGACGGCCACAGGTAGTTGAGCCCGGCGTTGATCTGCGCCACCGACAGCCCCAGCGTGGTGGCGATGCCGAACAGCGTGCCGAGGATGGCGAAGACATCCACCGTATGGCCGATGGGCCCGTAGATGCGATCGCCGATCAGCGGGTAGAGCGCCGAACGGATCGACAGCGGCAGGCCGTGGCGGAACGAGAAGTACGCCAGCACCAACCCCACCAGGCCGTAGATGGCCCAGATGTGGAAGCCCCAGTGGAAGAAGGCGATCTGCATCGCCTGGCGCGCCGCCTCAATCGTCTCCGGCTCACCCCGGGGCGGATCGGCGTAGTGGAGCACCGGCTCGGCCACGCCGAAGAAGAGCAGCACGATCCCGTAGCCCGCCGAGAAGAGCATGGCGAACCACGCGGGGAAGCTGTACTGCGGCTCGCCGTGCTCCGGCCCGAGCTTGATATGGCCCCACCGGGTGAAGGCAACCGCCACCAGAAAGACCAGGAACGCCGCCACCGCCAGCATGTAGAACCAGCCGAAGGTCTCGGTGATGAAGGCGAGCAAGTCCTCGAAGAACGCCCCGGCCAGGTCCGGGCTGCTGATCGCCCCGATGATCAGCAGCAGCGCAACAGCGATGGCGGGGAAGAAGACCGGGGCGAGGATGGTGGTGCGGAAGGCGCGCTTGCGATCGATCATGGGCCCTGCTCTTGGTGGCCGGGGTCAGCCGTCCGACGCGGGCCCACGCATGCTGCTCGGGGGCGGCAGCCAGACCGGCTCTTTAGGCAGATTAGGCCCATTGCCGGGGGATCACCACTTCGTTTCGGCCCGATCCCCCTCCCCTGCGTCTGCGCGGATGGCCGCCAGGCGGCTCCGGAGAGCGTCGCTGATCTCCGAGAACGCTCCTCCCACAAAGAGGAGAGGCGTTGCGCCATCGGCGCCCGAAAGCACCGAAGTATACACCTCGCTGTTCGCGCTGGGCTCCCAGCCCTCAAGCTGCGCGCTACCCGAGCGTACGGCTGCCAGATTGCCCCGCGGCCTGCCTGCCACCCTGTCGAATTGTCCGCCCAGATATAGCACATCGTCGTCCCCAGCGTGCTGGATGGTTCTCACGGCTCCCCCCTCAAGCTGCGGATCCCACTTCTGAAGTTCTCCTTTATGATCCCAACTGGCGAGGAGGGGGCGAATCACCAGCTCATCGCCCGAGTCACTTTTCCATACGGTGTCGAACGATCCCCCAAGATAGACCCGGTCGTCAGCCACGCTGATGGCATTGACCGCCCCATCGCCGACCCCTACACCCCAGCTATCATCCAAGCTCCGAGACGACACGTTGAAACTAGCCACCCGTCCAACATCCTCGTTGTCGGCTTGGGTGAAGGTCCCGCCAGCGTAGAGCTTATCGTCTACGTAGGCCAAACTATCGACGGTGCTGTTCAGCTGCGGATTGAAGGATCCTTCGAGGGACGGCCCACCACCATTAAGGTTAAATGCGGCCAAGCGACCCCGTTCTTCATCGTCAACCTGCCAGAACCCCCCACCAGCGAAGAGCGTCTCGTTGCCGTCATGGGCGAGTGCATAGACGAAGTGGTTGGGCGCCGGGAAGGCATCCCCGGGTTCCGGCACGAAACCGGGGCCGTCTTCCCCTTGATCGTCGCTGGGGAAGGCCACCAGATACCGGCGCTTATACTCGCCAATGTTCTCAAATCGACCGCCCGCGAACAGCCTATCCTCCGAAGCCTCTAGGGCCAGAACCGTGTTGTCCACGCGGGGCGTCCAGTCAAGTGCGACCCGGCCGGTATCGCGTTCCATGGCAACCAGGTGCTCCCGCCGGAACCCACTCGCCTGACGGAAATCGCCGCCGATGTAGACCTCATCACCCTGTGCCGCCAATGCGAGAACCTCGCCTCCGGCACCGGGATTCCACTCCCGCAGGGTGGCCTTATCATCCGCATCGCGGGAGAAAGCGGCCACATTCGAACGACTCTGCTCGTCTACGTCGGAAAACGAGCCGCCAGCATAGACGGTGTCACCATCATGGCTGATGGCACGCACGGGCCCCGAGAAGGCTGGAAGCCAGTCTTCGTCGCGTTCCCCATAAGCATCATCGGATAGGTCATAGGCCGTGACATAGCCATCGATGTCACCAGCGACCAGCAGATGGGAGTCCGTGACCTCCAGGTCGTAAGCCGTGCCCGCGCCATCCAGATCAAAGCCTCCTGGCCAGCCTTCCTCACCTACGCGCTCGCCCGAGTTACTCTCGCCGAGTGCGCGGAAGGCAGCGAGACCCGCAGCGTCTTCGCTCTCTATCTCGCCGGCGACGAAGACATTCGGTCCGGATAGGGCAATAGCGTGCACGACATCGTTACTACTCAGGGTTTGGCCCCGGAACCCGTCTCGCCAACGACCGACTTCATCATCGAAGGCCGCCAAATGGGGCCGAGCCTCATCGTTATCCTCATCGGGATGCTGCCAAATGCGGGAGAACTCGCCGCCTACATAAACCGCGCCATCCACGCTCTCCAGGGCATTGATTCTGGCAGTGCTGCCTTCGCTGCCTTCGACCCGGGCCTTCCAATCCCGCAACTCGCCCTGACCAGTCGAGTAGGCCGCCAACTGGTAGCGTTGCTCTCCTTCTGCTTCGCTGAAGTCCCCTCCGATATAGAGCGTATCCCCCTTCCGGGAAAGGGCGCGCACCGGGCCATCCAAACGCGGCGACCAGTCTTCGCTGAGGACGCCGTCCGCATCGACATGGGCCACGAAGGGCTGCTGAATTCCCGCAACGCGTTCGAAATCACCGCCGATGAACCAACCACCGTCACCATCGGGTTCGACGGCGTACACGGCAGCCGAGAACCCGGTGATCTGCGGAATCCCGCCAACAGGCTCACCATCTCGAGCAGTGACCGCTACCCCGCCGCCGGTTTGCACTCTCAACTGAGTGAACGCCCCTCCGGCGTAGAGATACCCTCCCTGCTCCACGGTCGCATAGATGTTGCCGTCAAAACGGAGCACGTAAGGGCGGGCAGCGGCTCGGTTGCTCTGCTCACCGCCGTGTTGCACCACAAAGAAATGGGGACGATCCGGAGTCAGCCCATCTTCATCGGCACGGATCGTCACCTCATTGGCTTCCTCATCAATGTCGACAAAATCTTCCTCGACGCTGAGGACCGCAGATCCACTCCCTTCTCCGCACTGAAACTGATGATTGGCCCCCCAATCACAATCCGGATCCTGTGACCAAAGGATCTCCAGCGAGTCATTCACGCTCGTGTTTTCGTCGAGCGAAAGCACAACCTCCCGCTGCCCTGATCGGGCCTCCAACTGGATGGAAGACGGGGTGGCCGTAGGCGTGTCGCCGTTCCCATTATCGTCGTCATCATCCGAGTCGCCACAGGCCATCAATATGCCAGCCAGACCGGCGAGCAGTAGCAGACGGAAGCCGCGGGGGGAAGCGCTGAGGATCTTGGGGGTCATGTCGGTATAGACACTCGCAGCAGTTTATAGAACCGAGGTTATGCGCAGCCCCGTGACTGTGCAAGCAGCCAACGGCGGCGCATAAGCGAGCAGGTGGAGTGCACGGGGCCGTGTTGGATGCGCTAACCTAGGCGGCTTCAAGCAACCCTGCGCTACGACAGAGAACGGACTGGTAAGGATGGCCGACGACCGAGAGCATCGCGATCTCCCTCCCGCACACCGGCGTGACGCCGATTTCCCGGCCGAGTGGCAAGACCCGCGCGACGATGAGATCAGCCTGATCGACCTGTGGCTGGTGCTGATGCGCCGCAAGTGGGTCATCGCGGGGGTGTTCTTGGTCTGCGTCGTCGGTGGTGCAGCCTACGCCTATCTCGATGAGCCGGGACAGCGCTACGTCAGCGCACTGGAAATCGGCACGTACCCGACCGGAAGCGACGATGTGGCAACCCTCGAAGACCGCGCCGAGGTGGCCACGCGGCTGCGCGAATCGCTGGTTCCTTTGGTGCGTTACGAGCTCGCCCAAGAGCACGGGAGATCCTTCCCCGGCGTCGAGGTTTCCGTGCCCGAGGAGGATGCGCCGGGCGGATTCGTCTTCCTCCAGTCTACTGCCCCGGAGGATCGGGCCGACGTGGTCTCCTCAATTCACCAGAATCTGATCCAGCAGATCATTGATCGGCACAACGACCGCCTGGAGGTGCGGCAGGCCCGGTTCGAGGCCCGGCTGGAGTCGATGGATGCGGACTTGGAAGAGCTCCGCGCCAAGCGCGCCGAACGTCGACAGGAGGCGGAGCATCGAGTCGAAGCACACAAGGACCGACTCGAGCGTCTGGAAAGCGCCGGCGCACAGCGCAAGGAGCAGCTGACACACGCGCTCGAGGAGGCAGAGGCAGAGCTCAAAACCCTCCGAGAAAACGAGGATCGGCGCCGCCGACAGCTCGAGCACGCGAGGGAAGCCGCCGAAGAGGAACGGGACGCGCTGATCGCCAATCGGGACCGCCTGCAAGCGAGGATCGAACAGCTGGAACAACGCCGCAGCTTCCTCCAGGAACAGCAAGAGCTATTGCAGGGGCTGATGCAGGACTTCCGCGGTGCCGAAACCGAAGGGCAAGGCATGCTTACGGATAGCCCCGCTGCCCTTGGCTTTCTGCTACGCGGCAACGTAACCGCCGAGCTGCAGCAGGATCTGACCAACGTACGCGAGGAGCTGGTACTCGGGCTCGAGGAGCAGCGGCTGGGGCTCGATGAACAACTGCAACAGAACCAGCAGCGGATCCGCGATGCGGAGCGACGACTGGAGGAGAAAGCAGCGGACCTTGACGAATTCGAGCGCGAATTCCGCCGCGAAGTTGCCGCTGCGGAGCGCCGCGTCAGTGAAAAACGCTCGGAGCTTCGCCACTTCGAGACAGAGCATCAGAAGCAGGTGCATTCTGCTGAACGTGAGATCGCCCAGCGTGAGCTGCGCCTAGCGCGTTTTGAGGACGATTTCGAGCGCGAGATTCGGCGCAAGAAACAAGAGATCCGACAGTACGCCGCCCAGGGCCAGGAGCTGCGCGCAACGGAGGCCTCCGCCCTAGCGGTACCCAGCGGCTCGGCGGGGCAAGACGGCAGCCTGATCGTAGCCCTTTCCGGCGTACTGGGCCTGATGCTCGGCGTCTTCGGCGCATTCCTGGCGGAGTTCAACAGCCGGGCGCGCGAGGTGGCACAGGGGCGTGCGGACCCGTCCCGCCAGGCTTAGACCGCACCCTTCAGGGCGTCCGGCAGGTTACGCGGGAGACACCGCCCTCCGGGACCACGGTGATCAGCCACGGCTGGCTGATCACCGTAGTGGCCGGGCCATCCGGAGGCGTCACCCGAACCCGGACCTCGCCATCCGCCACTCCTTCCAATTCCGGCCGGTAACCACCTGACGGACGGGACTTATCCAGGAACAGCACGCCCACAGCGCGGCCCCCGGGCCACTCCATCGGCGGGTCCTCGCCCACCTGAGCCCAGGCTTCGTCCCATTGCGCCCCGGACTCGATGAGCACGCAGGCCGGGCCTTCGGCGTCGTGCTGCTGGCCCCGCCAGACCTGGGACTCGCCGGCCCCGCTGCACCCGGCGATCAGCAACGCCAGGGCGCCAAGGGCCAGCCTGACCGGGCGAAGCACTGCGAAACGTCGGGTTAGCGCGGGGTCAGCCATGCCGCCTCCTGGCAGGCCCGAGACCGGGCTTAATGGTTCCTAGTATGCATGAGCGGGGGCCTCCCTTGCCGAACCCTGCAGCCCCTAGGGATTCCCGACCGACCCCGATCGCTGGCATGCTGCAGTACCAGTCGCTATCCAGAGGAATCCGCGCATGAACCGGCCGAGCCGGTTGTCCCTGGCCCTTGGCGGCGCATTGCTGCTGGCCGGCCCCGGCCCGGTGAGTGCCCCCGAGGGCGCGCCGCCGAACTCCCCGTCGTCGTCCGCTGAATCACCCCAAGAGCTGCTGGTACGGTTCGCGCCGGATGTGGCGGAGGGCGTCCGCACTGCCACCCACCGCGCCTACGGCGGCCACACCAAGCGTCGCCATGAGCGGGGTCGGTTCGAGGTCGTGCCGCTACCGCCTTACGCCGACCGCGAGGAGGCCCTGCGCAAATACCGCGACGATCCCCACGTGGAGCACGCCGAGCCCAACCGGTACGTGGAGCGCGTCGCGGCGCCTGCCGACGCCGCGAGCGATGCCAACGGGTGGTGGCAGGAGCGCATCCGCCTCACCGAGCTGGAGACAGCAGAACGCAAGGCCGGGGACACCATCGTCGGCATCCTGGATACCGGCATCCAGTGCGACCACCCGGCCCTGGCCGACAACACCTGGGACGACGGCGACGGTCAGTGCGGGAAGAACTTCATCGATCCGGACACCCCCCCGGACGACGACTCGGATCGGGGACACGGGACCCACGTGGCCGGCATCATCGGCGCGAACAGCGACGAGATGACCGGCGTCGCCCGATCCGTCCAACTCCAGGCCCTGAAGTTCCTGGGGTCACTGGACGACGGCACCCTCGCCGATGCCATCGAGGCCATCGACTACGCCATCGAGCAGGGGACGGACGTCCTCAATGCCAGCTACGCCTACACGGCGAGCCGTACCGACGACGGCCCCCTGCCTACCAGTTGCGCGGATCTCGCCGATACCATGGAGGGGGCTTCGCGCCTGCATTGCGAGGCCGTTGCCGACGCCGGCGAGGCCGGGATCCTCTTCGTGGCAGCGGCACACAACTCCGGTAACGACAACGACACCGGCACGGTCGCGCTGCCGGCAGGCTACCCGCTGGATAACGTGATCGCGGTGGCCGCCAGCAGGGAGACCGCGGCGGGCGAGCCGAGCGACCAACTGGCCGATTTCTCGAACTTCGGGCGGCAAACGGTCCACCTGGCAGCGCCCGGCGTGGGCATCCACAGCACCGTGGCCGGGGATGACTACGACGAGCTTTCGGGCACCTCCATGGCCACCCCGATGGTCGCCGGGGTTGCGGCGCTGCTGCTCGATCAGGCCGGGTCGGAGGCCTCGCACCTCACGATCCGTGAGCGGCTACTCGGGTCCGTGGCCTGCGACCGCGACGCCGACCCGAGCCTGCCACGCTGCGATGGGAACCCGCTCGGCGACAGCGCCGGCCAACAGCTGGCCGCCAAGACCCTGTCCGGGGGCCGGCTCGACGCCGCCGCAGCCCTGGGCGCTGATCCGGATACGGTGCCCCCCGTTCCGCCGAGCCACGTCAGCATCGAGACCGCCTCCGGCATCCCGGAGCTGCGTTGGCTGTCCTCCAGCCCCACCGCCCGGGGCTACCGCATCGAGCGTTTCGACACCGCCGAGGGGACTTTCCGGCATGTGGCCACCGTCGAGCCGGACCGGGATCGGTACCGGGATCGCAGCGCCCCGAGCGATACCCTGCTCGGCTACCGCATCCGCGCCCTGGGCAGCGACGGGCAACCGAACTCGCGCTGGACGGAGGCCGGAACCGTCGAGACCGACCAGGCCCTGAACCGAGTGACGGAGCAGTTCGCAGGCTTCAGCAGTGCCGAGCGGGATGAGCGGTGTTTCATCGCCACGGCCGCCTACGGCTCCGAGCAGGCGCACCAGGTCGAGGCGCTGCGCGATTTCCGGGACGACTACCTGATGCCCCACCCGCCCGGCCGGGCGCTGGTGGCGGCGTACTACGCGGTCAGCCCGCCCATCGCCGAGTGGGTCGCCGCCGAGGAACACCGCCAGCGCTGGGTCCGGCGGCTCCTGGCCCTGTTGCCGACTCAAAAGGAGTAGACCCCACCGGCCATCGGCTGCAGCAGCAGCGCAAGGGCGGCCAGGTGGGCCAGGGTGCGGCGCATGGCGGCTAGCGCAACGCCGGGTGATCGGGGTGCTTGATCTCCAGCATGCGCCGGGTGGCCTCTGCCTCGCGCTCGCGGCCCAGCCGCTCGAGGGCATCGACCTGCAGCGCCAGGGCGTCGGCGGCGGCCTGCTGCCCGGGGTACTGCTCGGCGATCCAGGCCCCACGCTCGGCCGCCTCGGCGTAAGCGCCGTCGTCCAGCCGGCGCCGAGCCCGACGCAGCTCTTCCTCGGCGACATCGCTACGAATCTCGTTCATTCGCCGGGCGGCCTCTTCGGCCCGTTCGCTCTCCGGGTAGTCGCGGACGATGTCTCGGTAGTAACCAAAGGCGCGCCGGGCCCCGGCCGCGTCCCGCTCCGCTTCGCCCTCCGTGGCATCCCACAGCGCGTGCGCGGCGGCGGCCCGGAGATAAAGGGCGTAACGGAGATCTTCGTCGTCGGCCTGCTCCTCGGTCTGGGCAGCTTGGCGATGGAAGATTTCGGCCCGTTCGATCGCCTGCGGGTACTGCCCCAGGCGATACTCCACATAGGCAGCCTCGAGAAGCGCCTGACGGGCGTGCCGCGTCTCGGGGTACGCCTCCTGCAGCTCGTCGAGCATCCCCTGGGCCGCCTCGAGGTCCCCGCGCTCGACGGCCTCCAGCGCCTCGGCGTAGAGCGACCGAGCCTGTTCGCGCTCCTGAGCGGACCCACCGCCGAGGGCTGCACAGCCGCTGAGCAGCAAACCGGCTGTCAACAGAGACAGAACACGGTATCGTAGGCAGCGGATCGACACCCCCATCCCCTTTGCACGTCTCGCTGGGGTGCAACTATGCACGGTCAATGTTTCCCTGATTCGCGGACGGAACGGGGTACTCAGTCAGCCCGCCCCCTCCTGCCCCGCATCCTGTTCATCGCGGCACTGCTCGCGCCGATGCTCGTTGTCGCCGACGATGACGCCTGGGCGGAGCGCGGCGACGGCATTACGTTGAACTTTGAGGATGCGGATATCAAGTCGGTGATTGCGCTCGTCTCCGAGCGCACCGGGCGGAACTTTGTGGTTGACCCCCGGGTCCGCGGCGAACTCACCGTCATCTCCAGCCAGCCGGTGGACGACGACCAGCTCTACCAGGTCTTCCTCTCCGCCCTACAGATCCACGGCTTCGCCGCCATCCCCGCGGACGGGGCCATCCGCATCGTGCCCAAGAACATCGCCAAGCGCGACCAGACCCCCGTCCCCGAGCCCGGCACTGCGGAGAGCGGCCACAACTTCGTCACCCAGGTCATTCCCATTGAGCACGTCGAGGCCTCGGAGCTCATTCCCCTTCTGCGACCGCTGATCTCGGACGAGGCCGAACTAGCCGCCTACTCGGAGACCAACACGCTGATCGTCTCTGAGACCGCTGGCAACATCGGGCGGCTCAAGCGCTTGATCGACCGCGTCGACCAGGACACCACCGGCGTCACGGAGGTGGTCCCCCTTGAACACGGCTCGGCGAGCGAGATCGTCGAGATGGTCGAGGCCATCGAGCCGGAGAAGCGCGCCGGCCGCCGCCTACTGCTTGCCGCCGACGACCGAAGCAACAGCGTTCTGGTCGGCGGCGACCCGGCCCGGCGACCCAGCGTCATGGAGCTGATCCAGCGCCTCGACGCCGAGCTCGAGGACGAGGAAGGCGCTGCAGTGATCTACCTGCGCTATAGCGATGCCGAGAGCATCGTCCCCATCCTGGAGGGCATGGCCGAGGGGATGGCGCGCGGCCCGGAGGGTGAGACCGGCGTCAGCATCCACGACCACGAGGCGACCAACGCCCTGATCATCAATGGCCCGCCCGATCTGGTCGCCAAGCTGCGCGGGGTAGTGAACCGGCTCGACGTGCGTCGAGCACAGGTCCTGGTGGAGGCGATCATCGCCGAGGTCTCCGCCGAGCGCAGCCAGGAGCTGGGCATTCAGTGGGGCGCCCTCGGCGATCAGGGGGTGGGCTTGGTCAATTTCGACGCGGCCGGAGGCGGATCTGTGACCAACATCGGGCGCGCAGCGGCGGGAGGCACCGATGCGCTGGGTAACCTGTCCCTCGGATCCGGCCTCACCGCCGGCGCCGCCACCCGCGGCGGCGAGCTGGGTGTGCTGCTACGGGCGCTCTCCAGCGAATCGGACAGCAACATCCTCTCGACCCCCTCGGTGATGACCATGGACAACGAGGAGGCGGAGATCGTCGTCGGTCAAAACGTCCCCTTCGTCACCGGGCGCGAGGTCGGCGACACCCGAGACTTCCAGTCGATCCAGCGCGAGGACGTCGGCGTGCAGCTGCGCATCCGCCCCCAGATCAACGAGGGCGACAGCCTCAAGCTGGACATCGAGAAGGAGGTCTCCGACGTCCAGGAGCGGGGCGAGGCGGAGGATATCGTCACCAGCATGCGCTCGATCACCACCAGCGCCATGGTCGACGACGGCGAGATCATGGTCCTTGGCGGCCTCATGGACGAGCAGGCCGAGAGCCAGACGGACCGGGTCCCGGGCCTGGGCAGCATCCCGGGCCTCGGTTGGCTCTTCCGCTACGAGAGCAGCGCGGCACAGAAGCAGAACCTGATGGTCTTCCTGCGCCCGCGGATCATCGAGAACCGCGACGATGCCCGGGAGCTGACCAGCCCCAAGTACAACCTGATCCGCAATCGTCAGCTCGCCTCCCGGGCCCGCGGCATGCGCTTCCTCGACGACGAAGACATCCCCGTTCTGTCGCAGCGGCGGGCGTTCATGGAGCTGCCGCCGGAGTTCGGGGATCGCGCCGGGGCGCCGCGACAAAGCGGCAACCTCGACGCCCCCCCGCGCCGGCCGGACCTGTTCTAGAAGGCGATGCCAGCGTTCGAGTATCAGGCCCTCGACCCCAACGGACGCACCCGCTCCGGTGTGCTGGAAGGCGACAGCGCCCGGCAGATCCGGACGCAGCTGCGCGAGCAGGCCCTCACCCCGCTGAGCGTCCACGAGGTCGCCGAGCGGGAACAGCGCAGCGCGGCCTCCACCGGGAGCGGCACACGCCTGCTGCCACGCCGCGGGGTTCGCGCCGGCGACCTGGCGCTGGTCACCCGGCAGATGGCGACCCTGGTCCGCTCCGGGCTGCCGCTGGAGGAGGTGCTTCGCACCGTCTCCCGACAGACCGAACGCAAGCGGCTCAAGAGCGTACTGCTGGCCGTGCGCACCCGGGTCACCGAGGGCCACAGCCTGGCCCAGGCCCTCGGCGACTTCCCGCACATCTTTCCGGACATCTACCGAACCTCCGTAGCCGCCGGCGAGCAGTCGGGCCACCTGGAAGTCGTCCTTGAGCGCCTTGCGGAGTACGCTGAGAAACGCCAGCAGATGCGCCAGAAGGTGCAGCTGGCCCTCTTCTACCCGATTCTGCTGACGGTGATGGCGATCCTCGTCACCGTCGCCCTGCTCGGCTACGTGGTCCCGGAGGTCATCCAGGTCTTTGACAACATCGGCCAGGATCTTCCGGCGCTGACCATTGGTCTCATTGCCGTGAGCGAGGCGGTTCAGGACTACGGCCCCTACACCGGGATCGGCTTGGGACTGGCCTTCCTGGCCGGGACACAGTTCCTGCGCCGCCCCGGACCACGCCGCCGGTGGGATCGACTGCTCCTGCGCCTGCCGCTGATCGGGCGCCTGGTGCGCGGCACCAACACCGCCCGCTTCGCGCGGACACTGGCGATCGTCTCCGCCTCCGGGGTGCCGATCCTGGAGGGGCTGCGGATCTCCAGCCAGGTGGTGGGCAACGTGGCCATGCGCGAGGCCATCGACCAGGCGGCCCGGGAGGTGCGCGAGGGCGGTTCCCTGGCCCGCTCGCTGGAGCGCAGCGGCTATTTCCCGCCGATGACGGTACACTTGATCGCCAGCGGGGAGTCGAGCGGCGACCTCAACCAGATGCTCGGCCGGGCAGCCGAGAGCCAGGAGCAGGAGATGGAGACCACCACCGGTGTGCTCGTTGGCCTCTTTGAGCCGGCGCTGATCCTGGTCATGGGCGGCGTCGTGCTGACCATCGTCCTCGCCATCCTCCTGCCGATCTTCGAGATCAACCAGCTTGTTCAGTAGAGGCTAAACCGATTGACCATGACAACCGTTCAACCGAGACGATCGCGCGGCTTTACCCTCATCGAGATCATGGTGGTGGTGGTGATCCTCGGCATCCTCGCCGGAATCGTCGTCCCCCGGATCATGGACCGTCCGGATAGCGCCCGGGTGGAAGCCGCCAAGCAGGACATCCGGGCCATCGAGTCGGCCCTGAACCTCTATCGCCTGGACAACAACCGTTACCCGAGCACCGATCAGGGGCTCGAGGCCCTGGTGGAGGAACCCAGCGGCGACCCGGAGCCGCAGAACTGGCAGGGCTACCTGGACAGCGTCCCCACCGACCCGTGGGGGAACGAGTACCAATACATGAACCCGGGCGAGCACGGCGACATCGATATCTACAGCCTCGGTGCCGACGGCAGCCCCGGGGGCGAGGGCGTGGATGCCGAGATCGGCAACTGGGACGTGGACTGACCGACGCCGCGCCGGCTTCACGCTCGTCGAGCTCCTGGCGGTCATCGCCATCATGGCGGCGCTCACCGGGCTGGTGGTGATCTCGGTGGGCGACGGCGGGCGGGACCGGGAGGTCCACCAGCACGCGCAGCGCCTCGCCGCCCTGATCGAGCTGGCCCGCGAGGAGGTCCTGCTCGGCGCGGGCGAGGTGGGCGTGGCCTTCACCCGGCACCGCTACCACTTCCAGCGCCAGCAGCTGGTGGATGACGACACGGTGGAGTGGCGCGACATCCCCGATGCCGATACCCTCCGGCCCCGCTCGCTACTCGACGACGACCTGGAGCTGGCCCTGCGGGTCGCAGGGCGCGGGGCGCCGCTGGAGCTGGATCCGGAGCACCCGGACCCTCAAGTCTTCATCGAGGGCAGTGGGGAGATCACCCCCTTTGAACTCTTCCTGATCGACTCGGACGATCGCGAGCGCGCCGTCCGCCTGACCGGCGAGATGGACGGCTCGCTGGCCATCGACCGGCCCGGCCCACGGGAGCTGCCATGACCCGGCCCAGCCGTGGCTTTACCCTGATGGAGGTCCTGGTGGCCGTGGCCATCCTGGCCACCGCCCTGGCCGCCGCCATCCGCGTCGGCAGCCAGGCCGCGGGGAACACCGTGGAGCTGCGCGAGCGCGCCTACGCCGGATGGGTGGCTGAGAATGAGCTGGCCCGCATCCAGTCCGGCATGCAGCCGCTGGACGGCGCCACGGTGCGCAACGGCAGCGCCGAGATGGCCGGCATGGAGTGGGACTGGGAGCTCACCGCCGAGGAAGCCGACCCGCCGGTGCCGGTGGACCTGGAACTGGCCGGACTGCTGGAGCTGCAGGTGGCGGTCTACCGCAGCGGCGAGACGGAGCGGCCGGTGGCCACGCGATCGCTGTGGTACCGGAGCCCGCGGGCCGAACTCGAGGACGACGAGGCGAACGATGACTGAGCGTCGCCAGCGCGGCTTCACCCTCCTTGAGCTCCTCGTCGCCGTCGCCATCTTCGCCGTGGTCTCGGCGATGGCCTATGGCGGCCTGCGGACCGTGCTGGAGACCCGCGACCGAGTCGAGGCGGAGGGGCAACGGCTCGGCGAACTGCAACTGGCCCAGGGGGTCCTCGCCCGGGATCTGCGTCAGCACCTGGATCGGCCGTGGATCGACGCCTGGGGCGACCGGCGTCCGGCACTGGCCTACGATGCCCTGGATGCCGAGCCCCGCCTGGAGCTGATCACCGCGGCAGGCCGTGAAGGCACGCAGCAGAGCGTATTGCGCCGGGTCGGTTACGAGTTGGAGGATGGCGTCCTGTACCGCCTGGGCTGGACCACCCTGGACGGTGGCGGGGAGGATCCGCAGACGCGCAGCCGGCTGGCCGGCACCACGGAGGACGAAAGCCGGAGGCGGATCGAAGCCATCCGCTTCACCTTTCACTATCAGGACCCGGACGGCACCCTTCAGGAGACCGACCGCTGGCCACCGGACGCTGCACTCGGCGAGGCCGGCCAGCTCCTGGCGCTCGGGGTGACCCTGGAACTGGGCAACGGGGAAGAGATCCCACGCCTCCTCTCGGCACGGGGCATGGACCATGGCAACGGAACAGACGCAGATCTGGATTGAGCGCCTCCGGGCGCTTGCCACCCCGGAGCGGGGCGCCCCCTGGGTGCGCCGGGCGGGGACGGTGCTGCTCGCCCTGGCCGTGGTGCTGATCGCCGCCACCGCCGCGGAGGTTACCTGGCGGGTCGTCGCCCCACCCCCGGACTCGACGGAGAGCACCGCCACGGCGCAAGGCCCCGCCCCCCGCCCGGGCGACGAAGATACCGATGACGCACCGGAGGGCTTGCGCAGCGTGGCCGACCACCACCTCTTCGGCCGCCCGCCGGACGACCGCGATGCAAGACCGGAGATCCCCACGGACGCCCCCGAGACGCGCCTCAACCTGGCCCTCAAGGGCGTCCTGGCCATCGGCGGCGAGGGCCAGGGGGCCGCCATCATCGAGGAGGAGGGCGAGCACCGCGTCTACTTCGCCGGGGCCAAACTCGCCAGCAACGCCGTGGTCGAGCGAGTGGAGCGGGACCGGGTCATCCTCTCCCGGGACGGGGACTTCGAGATGCTCTCCCTGGAGCGGGAGGTCCTCGAGGTGGAAGAGGCCGCGCTGGAGGTGGACGACGACGACTTCCCCGGAGTCGCCGTCCACGGACAACCCGGGGAGGCGGATACCGGCCTGGGCGTCGAGGACACCGATGCGCTGAGCGAGGCGGAGGGGGTCGATGACGACGCCGCAGAGTCCGACACCGGGGCCAAAGACGACTCGCCCGCCGATCCGGCTGATACCGCCGGGCAGATCGCCCGCGAGGAACTCGAGTCCCTGGAACAGCAGTTTCGCGAAGATCCCGGCCAGATCACCCGCATGGTGCAGGTACGGCCGGTGATGGGCGACGGCGCCATCCGGGGTTTCCGGCTCAGCGCCATGGATGACCGGGGGGCGGAACTGATGGATCAGCTCGGGCTGCGCAACGAGGACGTGATCACCGAGGTGGAGGGCGTCTCGGTAGCTGATCAGCAGGGGCTGCAGTCCCTGGTCGAGGAGATGCGCGAGGCCTCGCGGGTACGGGTGCGCCTGGAGCGCAACGGCAGCGAGCAAGAGATGACCCTGAGGATCGAGTAATGGACGAGATCCCCTTCGCCTTCGCCCGCCGCCACGGCCTGGTACCGCTGGAGATCGGCGACGGCCAGGTCCGCGTCGCCTACCGCACCGGGGTGCAGCCGAGCGCTATCGCCGAACTGCGCCGGCGCCTGGGCCAGCCCCTGGCCCTGGAGCGGGTCGATACCGAGCGCTTCGAGGCACTGCTGCGCGAAGTCTACGAACGCTCCTCCGGCGAGGCGGCACAGGCCATGGAGGGGATCGGCGACGACATGGACCTGCAGAGCGTGGCCAGCGAACTGGCCGAGCCGCAGGACCTCATGGAGACCGAGGACGACGCCCCGGTCATCCGCCTGATCAACGCCCTGCTCACCGAGGCGATCAAGGAGGACGCCTCGGACATCCACATCGAGACCTTCGAGTCCCGCCTGGTGGTCCGCTTTCGGGTCGACGGCGTGCTGCGCGAGGTCCTCGAGCCGCCGCCGGCCCTGGCGCCGCTGCTGATCTCCCGGGTGAAGGTGATGGCGCGACTGGACATCGCCGAGAAGCGCCTCCCCCAGGACGGGCGCATCTCCCTGCGCATCGCCGGGCGCCCGGTGGACGTGCGCGTCTCCACCCTGCCCGTCGGTCAGGGCGAGCGAGTGGTGCTGCGCCTGCTCGACAAGCAGGCCGGGCGGCTCAATCTCACTCATCTGGGCATGGACGAGCGCAACCTGGCCAGCCTCCAGCGGGTCATCCACGCGCCCCACGGCATCCTGCTGGTCACCGGGCCCACCGGCTCGGGCAAGACCACGACCCTCTACGCCGCTCTGGCCGCCATCAACGACCGCCAGCGCAACATCATGACCGTGGAGGACCCCATCGAGTACTACATCGACGGGGTCAACCAGACGCAGATCAACCCGAAGGTGGACATGACCTTCGCCCGCGGCCTGCGCGCCATCCTGCGCCAGGACCCGGACGTGGTGATGGTCGGCGAGATCCGCGACGTGGAGACCATGGAGATCGCCATCCAGGCCTCGCTGACCGGCCACCTGGTGCTCTCCACTCTGCACACCAACACCTCCATCGGCGCCGTCACCCGGCTGCGGGATATGGGCATCGAGCCCTTCCTGCTCGCCTCCAGCCTCATCGGCGTCATGGCCCAGCGCCTGGTGCGCCTGCTCTGCCCCGAGTGCAAAACCCCGTACCAGCCGACGCCCTCCGATCTGGAGCGGCTCGGCATCGACGCCCGGGGGGAACTGCCGACGCTCTACCAGGCCGTGGGCTGCGAGGCGTGCAACCACCTGGGCTACCGCGGCCGGACCGGGATCTACGACGTGGTGGAGCTCGACCCCACGCTCCGGCAGATGATCCACGACGGCGCCGGTGAGCAGGATATGGAGCGCTACGCCCGGCGCAGCAACCCCTCCATGGCCGCCGATGGCGCACGGCGCATCCTCAACGGCGAGACCACGGTGGAAGAGGTCTTGCGGGTGACGCAGGAGGGGTAACCCGGCACCAAGCCGAACACGGGGCAGAGGCGCCCCTCCGCCCCGCAGCCTTCAGCTTGGCACGAGGCCTTCCTCAAGCCGGCGCGAAGACGTCGCACCAACCGTCCGCGCTGACCAGGACGTCGGCGAAGTCCGGGTGGGAACACTCGCCGTAGCCGCCCTCCACCTCGCCCTCCCAGAACCTGCAGTCCTGGCACTGCTGTCCGGCCTGGTAGCGGGCGTGGTCCTCGGCATCCGCGGCATCGCCGACGTAGTCGTGGGCGTGGCCGTCGTCGGCCTGCGGCGCGGCCGTGGCCGTGCGGTGATGCACCAGGGCACTCAGCGGGATGGCGGCGGCCATCAGCGTCGAGGCCTGCAGCAGCCGGCGGCGGTTGTGGTCGATGGATTCCGTCATAACCTCGTCCTCCTTGGCTTTTTCCCACAACTTTTTGAAACCAAGGTCAGCAACCCCCTGTTCACCGCCCCCGGGCAGTCGACCTGCTTCGGGGGCGGTCACTCAAAAGGTATGCCTCGACGTTCACACCACTACTCTTGAGGCACCTCCAGCGGGTACTCACTGTAATTCCTCAAATTGAGATCGGTGGCTTCGTGGCCTTGAGGCGCCAGCCGCGGGGCGATCCCGCCTCGCTCCCAGATATGCCACCCGAGCACATCTCCGTCGTCCGAAGCCCCTCCCGGTCGCTCGATCCCGCCATCGTGACAGGAGGTACAGGCAGCCGAGACCGGGCTCATCTTACGGTGCGCACCGATATCGTGGATCTCCGCGTCGCTGATGAAGTAATGGATTCCATACCAGTCCCCCGTCAGGGCCGTGGAGCCGATCACGCCATCTCCCATGGCTTCGAGCGAAACCGCTGCAGGGAAGTGGCAAGACCAGCAGCTGTCCTCCCCGGCCGGGAAACTCGTCTTGTTACGGAACTCGTCTCGGACCTGCAGCGGCTCCTGGCGAAAGCCACCGCCAGCCCGGCCCGAGGTATGGACTGCGTGGATGAGACGTTTGAAATCCGTCGCCTCTTCAAACTTCCCGTCGTGCTCACCAGGCATCTTCAGTTCATCGTAGAGAGCCTTCTGGTCCGCGCCGAACGGCGACCCCTCGAATTGCGAGCGGTCCGGCCATGCGGTATCGGTCATATTCGGGGTGTGGCAAGTCACACAGACCTGCGGGTTGTTGGTGCGATTATCCCCATGGACCGAGAGCTGCATATGGCAGCTACGGCAGCCGAGAACCCCTTGGTTTTGCTGATCGAGGGGCACGTTCTCGTCGTTCACCTCAAACTGCACGAGTTGAGCACGACCGTCCGTCGCAGCGCGTGCCGGGGTCGACCCGGGCTGGATCTCCCACTCCTGCAGCGGGCTGCCGTCGAAGGCAAAGTCCTCGGCCTGACTCGTCAGCCTCAACTCACGGGTATCAAGAATGCCGCCGTTACCGTCTTCAATGTCCCGGGTTATGGTTCCCTCGGCTACGGCAGTTGCAACGGCCCCAGAATCCGTGAAGTCGAAATCAGCGGCGCTGTAACCGGTGATTTCCTCCCAGCCGAGCTCGACCCTGAACTCACCGCCGCCGAGTTCTTCAACTACGCCAACCCCGGTACCAGCAGGCTCACCGCCTTCATCCGTAGCGATACTGACACTGGCGGTCGGGGCGCCAGGCTGGCGATGATCACTAGTGGAGTGAGTGTAGTCTTTGAACCCTTCGTCCATCCAGGCGAAGAAGACGCTCAGATCCAAATCCTGGTCCCAAAGATTTCCGTTGGCAGCGTCCTCGACGTAGACGACCGCCTCGAAGCCATCTTCCGTTACCTCCGGAGGACCTCCGTTAAGACCCTCGATCACCACCTCAAAGCGGTCCGCAACCATAGCGTGACGGAGGCCCTGCAGGTGGGAGCTGAGGAGATGCGGGTCATCATCTACATCGTCACCGTCAAGCGGATCATACGCTCTCAACGGTGCAAGGCTTCCAGCGGGCCCGACGCCCACATGGGTCTCCAGGTCCTCATTTATCCAGTCGCTAAGGGGCTTCGACGCACCCGCAGCGTGGCACCCGGACGAGCAGGTCTCATGCGGGGCATAAGTCGTATCTTCTTCACCGTGGCGGTGGCTCTCCAGCCAGTCTGTGCCGACATCCAAGTAGTCTGCGCCCCACAGGGCCTCTACGGGCTCACTACTATCGTTTACGTGCCAGTACTGATCATCGTGGCACGAACGACACGCCTGCACGTTGAAGACATCGTGCCAGTTGTCTCCCTGAGCGGTTACTTCGGCGGTATCGAGCCGGTCGGCGACGTACCCCTCCTCAAGCCCGAAGTCTTCCTCGGCTAAGTGGTCCAGTAAAGCCGCACTATCCTCGCCCTGATGGCACTTCACACAGTTGGTGATGCCCTTGTCGAAATCCGTTCTCTCCGCAACGCCCTCGCGTGCGTCGGTATTCCAGATCCCATCCTGGCCGGGCGACGGACCCTGCGGGAACCGAACCGTACTCCAGTCGCTAGCCGCCGGGGCGGCGGCCAGCAGGTCCACCTCTGCATCTCCGTCCACGCCATAGGCGGGGAGATCAGAGCCACGGTGGATGCGGTGGACGAATTGCTTGAAGTCCCCGCTGCGCCCGGACGCTGCATAAATGTGGCCCGGGTTGTGGCAAGTGACACACTGCTCAACCTCGGAGCGGTTGCCGCCGTGCTGGGAAAAACCGTTGTGGCAGCTATTGCAGCTCTCCGTGGTAACGACATTGCGCACCGCCGGGACGTCATCCCGGTCCGTGGTCTGATGCATCATATCGACCGGATCGTAGGCGCCCGGATCGATAATCGCCGCGTTCTCGACCTTCCCCTCGATCCACGCATAGTTCGCCACCGGCTCTGGGACGAAGTCGTAGGTCTCGTTATAGGCCGTGACCCCGCTCACCTCCAGCCCGAGTCGGTGGGTATGACGGGCATCGAACTCCACGACGAACTGATCATCCTCTGTGACAAATACGCCCTGGGGCAGCGCCGTGCCATCGGGCCACCAACAGATCACTTCCTGTGTATGGATGCCGTCTTCGGTGTTGGTCTCGTCGGTGCAGTTGATGTGCTGACCCAGGCCTCCATGATCCGAGATCTCCGTAAAGGCACCGCGCTCAATAGTGAGGGTCTCGTCTACGCCAGACGCAGTAATACTGACCTGTTCGTTCTCGCGCCATTCCCAGTTCGTGAGCTCCTGGTCCTCGAGATCGACTCGGAGCGTCTCGCCGTCCACCATCTCGACCCCCGCGGTGACCGGCTCCGGCGCCGGGTAAAGCACGGCCGTATCGGCGTCACCGGCCCGGAAAGGCACGGAGTCCGCCCTGTGCGGGATGTTGAAGTAGTTCTGCCAGTCGTGGCCGATTTCGTTTTCATCGATTTCACCGGCCGGATCGTCGTCTTCTGAAGCGCGCAACCGCGGGGAAAGCCGCGCGAACGTCACGGTGAAGTCCCCGGCTTGTCTGTCCGACAGATCCTGGGACAGGCTGATGGTCAACTCCGGCCCATCGTTGTCTTCGAATTCGACACGCTCGATCAGATTCTCATCCTCACCGCCGGGTATCTGATCGCGGGTTGACCCCTGAGCCAAATCGTGGACCTCGTTGATCGGCTGTGGATCCTCACCGGGCTCGTGGCAGTCGGCGCACTCCTCACTTCGCGGATCCAGATCCTCGATGTCCGCCCATTCACCCTCATGGAAACTCGTGGCCGCGGCGGTTCCACCATCACCGCCTTCCTCCACGATCTCCGTGGTCTCGTCGCGGTCACAGGCGGAGAGGGCCAGGACCGCTGCGATGGCGCAGCTGGTGACCAGGCCCCGACGCCCATACCGTGATCGTTGTGTTGCGATGGTCTCGGTCATCGTTCCCCCTCCTGGCGGAGTCGTTCTTATCCGGTCCAACACTCAGAACTTGAAGCCCACCGATCCGACGACCAGGTGAGCGGTGTAGTCGTAGGCCTCCCGCCCCATGAGCACGAATTCGCCGTCGTCGTCGGGGTCGGGGTCGGGGCCAAAGCCTTTCATCCAGTCCTGCTCTTCAAAGCGCTGACCGACGTAGGCGAGGCGCACCCATCCGGAGTCGGTGATCTGGTGCTCGCCGTAGAGCTGGAGCTGGGTGAGACGGGTCTCGAGGGTCGGGTAGCGCTGGTCGCCGTCGGGGTCGGCGACGAGGATGTCGCTGTCCGAGGTGGCGTAGAGCAGCTCGGTACCGAGCGTCCAGCGCTGATCGTTGTCGAGGCTCGTCTCGCCGCCGACCCCGAGGGTGAGGATCTCCTCCTCCTGGGTCAGGCTGCGGTCGTCACCGCCCTGGGCGCGATCCCGCTCCTCGTAGGTGAGGAAGGCGTAACCGCTGGTGGTCTCTACCGGGAAGTAGTCGGCGGAGAGGGTGACGGCGCTGCGGTCATCGCCCTCAAGGCCGGCATCCGAGTGCACATAGTCATCCTCGAGGTAAGTGAACTCGGCACCTAGAGCAAGCTCGGGGATAAGGTGGTAGGTAGCGCTCGCACCGATATCCAGCCGCGTCAAATCGGCCATGTGGTAAAGATCGAGCTCCGGAATATTATCGGCCAGAGCCGAGCCACCCCCGGCATAGCTCGCCCCCCACCGGTCCATATACGCACCGCGCACGGTTATGCTCAGATTGTCGGTGGGCTGACTGCGCAGACGGCCGCGGTAGGTGTCTTCGATGGTTTCGTCGTCGGCGTAGGTACGATCTTTCTCCTCGTACTGGTAACCGACCATCAGATTACTGCGCATCGGCAGCCGGAAGTCCGCATCGAACCCCGCCCTGTGGCGGGTCCAGTCGTGAACGCGCGTGGAGCGGTTCATGGTCGGCAGGTCGTCCCACTGAGCCGACTGGTTGTCCCGGTCCTCGTACTCGTACTCCGCCTTCACCCGTACGCGGGGGTGGAAGCGATGTGTACCCTGGAGACCTAGACGGGTCGTATCGATCCGGCCATCGAGGTTGTTGCCGAGGACATCCAGGACGTCCTCGTAGGCCGAATCGTCGATGAAGGACTCATCCTGCTCCGCGCGCCCGTAGACCAGGCTGCCGCTGACCGACGTGCCCGGTTGCAGGGCGTACGCCATGGAGCCACTGAACTGATGGTAGCGGTTCTCCGGGGGCCGGGACAGGCGGTGCCGATCACCCTCCTCTAGATTGGTCCAGTCATCCGCTCGGGGGTCGTCGACGTCGAAAGAGTCTCCGCTGAGCTGCGTGAACTCGGAGAGGTGATAGCCAACCCGCGCCTGGAGGGCATCACCGGCGTACTCCGCACCGAGGTCGAGCTGGTCGGTGCGCTGATCCACCGGGGCGGGCATCTGGAACCCCCGCGGCGCCGCATCGCTCCATATGCCATAGCCGCGGTACTGGTGCCCCTCCTTCTCCTCGCGGCTGAAACCAACATCGAGTTTCCAGTTGTCGCCGAGGACGCGATGGGCCCCCACCGCTGTGCGTTCACGCTGGGTGCCCACTTCCCAGTCACGGCTGTCGGTCTCGACGTCGCCGGTCACTTGAGGCAACCGCAGATCACCCCCCTCATCCCGCAACGGGCTGACCACATCGTGATCGTAAGATCGCGGCAGCTCGTCGTACTGCAGATGCAGCCCGTAGGACCCCTGTACCCCGTAGCGGCCACGCAGGCGCCGCGAATCCAGCCCCAGATCGCGCCCCTCAAGGCGGCCATACCGTCCTTCCTGTTCGTCCTCGCCGCGATAGCGCAGATCAAGCTCCAGGGCCGGGTAGAGCCCGTCCTCGACGGGCCCCGTGTAGCGGCGGAAGTGGCTGTTGTCCTGATCTAGATAGCCGAAGCCGAGCCAGATCTCCGACTCCGTCGGACCCACAAAGGTCGCGGAGGACTCGGGCGTGCCGGCATCGGCGCCGGCCACGATGAATAATGCCGTCGCCGATAGCGCCAGTGAGCTTCCCAATTTGGTGGTGGTTCGAGTCATGGTTCTCGCGCCCTCGCCGTGATTGCAGAGCTCAGCGCTTGAAGAAGGCGCCGCCCGGGTGATTGGAGCCGTGAACCTCGGAGTGGCAGTTGGTACAGCCCTGCCCCCGTGTCATGAACTGCCCCTGCGACAGGCCTTCGTGATCCGGCCCAAGCAAATCACCGGGATGACCTGTGGTGACGTGACAGGACTGGCAAAGCTGGGCCGTGCGCGCCTCCAGCATGTTCGGGTGGATCGAGCCGTGCGGGTTGTGGCAATGGGTGCAGTCTTCGGCCACCGGCTGGTGCTCCCAGAGGAACGGTCCCCGATACTCCGCGTGGCAGTTATGGCAGGTCTCATTCACCCCCCCGCCGCGGAGCATCGCGTGGCCAGTGGTGCCGTGGGGGTTGTGGCAGTCCGTGCACTCCACCTGGCCTTCCCGGACCGGATGGTGGTGCGGCCGGTTGAAGTCCACCCGACGCTCCTGGTGGCAACTGCTGCACAGCGTCAGCTGATCCTCCTCGCGGAGCAGGGTGTCGTTGTTGCTGTGCATGTTGTGGCAGTCGACGCAGGCCATGTCCTGGAACTCGTGAGCGCCACCATCCCAGTGCATGCGGTCCCCGCCGCTGTGGCAGTCCAGGCACGTCTCGTTGGCCTGGCTGGTGCTCACGTCTTCGCCGATCTCGAAGAAGTGCTCCCAGCCGTCGCCGTGACACTGGTAGCAGTAGTTGCCATCCTCTCGCGTCTGGCCCGCTGGTGTGCGTGGATCGGACCCCACGGCGTGGGGCGTCTCCTCCATGCGGCCGATGTGGGCGCGCAGATCCTCGGCACGGCGCTCGGCCACAACCGGTGAGAGACCACGCACCTCCTCGACGAGCTCCTCGAGCTGTTCGGGATCAAGGTCCTCACCCCCAGCCACCGGGGCGATCACCAGCAATGCGAAACAGGCCGCAGCGCACCCAAACGGCATCAGACGCCGGATCAGTCTTTGCGCGAACAAGGCGCGCTCCTCCCTATCGATGGAGTTTTGATTGTTATCAACGCCGGGAGGCAAAAGGCGGGCCAAAATGGGCCGACCGGCGTAACGGCCCCGTCATACGGGGGTTTCGATACGATTCCCGGGGACAAGACAGAGCCCTGTCGGGACCGCCGCGCGGTCAGGCGCTGCGCAGCGTGGTCTCAGGCTGCGCAGCCGGAGATCGGTTGGGACGGCCGGCCCCTTGTGCCACCACGGCTGGGTTGATTAATGTCAACCCATTAGGGAACCGGTCGCTGGGAGGGATTCATGCGCGGATGCGTCCTGGTCGTGGATGACCATCGCGAGGTGGTCTACGCCGTCCGGCGGCTGCTGCAGAGCCGCGGGCTGGAGGTGATCAGCGCCCCCTCCGCCGCCGAGGCGGAGCCGCTGGTGCCCCGGGCAGACGCGCTGATCCTGGATATCCAGCTGGAGCAGGACAACGGCCTGGCGCTGCTTCAACGCCTGCGCAGCGCCGGGGATGAGACACCGGCGGTGGTCCTGTCGGCGCACACCTTCCCCGACAACGTGGTCGAGGCGAGCAAGCGCGGCGCGATGCAGATCCTGGCCAAGCCCATCGAGGCCGAGGCCCTGGTCGGGGCCGTGGAAGAGGCGTTGAGCCAGACGCACTCCGACGCCTCGGCGTCCGCCCTGAGCGCCGAGGCCCACGATGTGCTCGGCACCTCGGCGGCGATGATGGAGGTCTTCAAGGCCCTGGGCGTGGCCGCGGCCAACGACCTCAACGTCCTACTCACCGGCGAAACCGGGGTCGGCAAAGAGGTTTCGGCGGAGCTCGTCCACCGCCACTCCCACCGGGCCGACGGCCCCTTCGTGGCCATCAACTGCACCGCCATGCCCGAGAGCCTCCTCGAGGCCGAACTGTTCGGCCACGCCAGCGGCGCCTTCACCGGCGCCAGCCGGGCCGCCGAGGGCAAGGTGGAGGCCGCCGCCGGCGGCACCCTGTTCCTGGACGAGATCGGCGACATGCCGCTGGCCTTTCAGGCCAAGCTGCTGCGCTTCCTGGAGGACAAGCGCTTCTACCGCCTGGGGGAGTCGGCGCCGCGTCACGCCGATGTGCGCGTGATCGCCGCCACCAACCGCCAGCTGCTCGGCGCGGACGCCAGTCAGTTCCGCAGCGATCTCTACTACCGCCTGGCGCAGATCCCGGTGCACATCCCGCCGCTGCGCGACCGGTTGGAAGACGTGCCGGCGCTGATCGAGGTCTTCATCCGGGCGGCCAACCAGGAGATGGGGCTGGATATCCACGGTATCACCCCCGAGGTCCGCCAACAGGCCCAGGGCCACAGCTGGCCGGGCAACGTCCGCGAGCTCAAGAACGCCGTCTACCGCGCCGCAGCGAAGCGCCAGCGGGGGCTGATCGATACCCTGGAGCTGGCCGGCGCGGCCGCCGAACCCGCCGGTGACAGCGACTTCGACACCGCCCTGGACCGCGCTCTGGACCGTGCCCTGGCCCAGGACCGGCTGCCGGAGCTGCTCAACGACCTGGAGCGCCGGGCCGTCCAGCGCGCCCTGACCCACTACAACGGCAACAAGAGCCGGGTGGCCGAGGCCTTGAACGTCTCCCGCAACACCCTGCGCGCCCGGCTGCAGGCCATGCAGGAGCCGACGGATTGAGGTGCTGGCTGCCACGCAACATGGCCGTCCGGCTCGGCGCCACCTTCCTGCTGGTGACCCTGATGGTCGCCCTGCCGCTGACGCTGTGGTTCGACCACTACGCGAGGGGCATGATCGAGGCCGGCGTCGAGCGCGCCGTCGAGGGGGCCGACGCGCGGGTCATCCTCGACGCCGCGGTGGTCTCGGAGGCTTTCGATCGCGTGCGCGGCCTGGCGCTGCTGGTGGTGGGGCTCAGCGCCCTGCTGGCCGCCGGCGTCGGGGCGCTGATCGCGGCGCGCTGGCGGACGCGGATGCGCAGTATCGTCGAGCAGGGCCACCGCCGTGCCCGGCGCGCCCAGGGCGACGGCAAGCAGCCCGCGCGCTGCCCCGGCACACCCCGGCCACGCCCCGGCGAGGACGAACTGGACGCCGTCGAGCGGCAACTGCTCAACACCGTCGACCAGCTGGGCCGCTCGCAGTGGCTGCTCGACAGCGTCGAGGACCTGGTGATGCTGGTCGACGCCGATGGCACCATCCGCCACGGTAACGCCGCCATCGGCACACACTGCGCGAGTTGTCCGGTTCCCGACTGCATGGGGGCCACGGTGCCGGATCTCCTCGGCGGCGGACTGTGGCTGCGCATCCGCACCGGGATCGAGCGCGCCGAGACCGGGACCTTCGAGCAGGAGGTGCGGCTGGACGGGCGGTCCTGGCCGGCCCTGGTCTCCTACCGCCGTCTCGGGGAGCTGACCCTGGTCAAGATCACCGACCTGAGCGAGTACCGCCGGCTGAACGAACATCTGGAGAAGCTCCAGGCCCTCTCCACCCTGGGCGAGATGTCCACCGAGCTGGCCCACGACATCAAGAACAGCATCGTGCCGGTGCGCCTGCTCTGCGAGGTGGCCCCGCTGGAGGCCGAAGACCGGCAGGCGATCTTCCGCTCGCTGGATCACATCCACGAGCTGGTCAATGACTTTATGGCCTTCGGCTGCGGGCGCAGCAGCGAACCGCGCAGCGGCGCTCTCACCGAGATCCTGCAGAGCTGGACCACGGTCCTGCGCAACGAGGCCCAGGCCAAGGGCGTCTCCCTGACGGCGGCGTTCGCCGACGCGCGGGTCGAACTGCCGGGGGGCTTTCGGATCGTCTACGCCAACCTGGTGCGCAACGCGGTCCAGGCCGTACCCGCCGGCGGCCAGGTGTGGGTGGACGCCCGAGTGGATCGCCGCGACACCCTGGTGCTGCAGGTGGCGGACAACGGCCCGGGCATCCCCGAGGCGCTACGCGAGCGGCTGTTCGAGCCCTTTGCCACCAGTCGCGCCGACGGCACTGGGCTGGGACTGCCACTGGTCCAGCGCTATGTGCAGGAGGCCGGCGGTGAGGTGGTCTGCGACTCCACCCCCGGCACCGGGACCAGTTTCACGGTCCACTGGCCGGGGGCCGGGGAAACCACAGGCCGTACACTCACCCACCACGCCGGGATCGCCTCTGCGGGCTGACGCCTTGGATCCTTCCGTATCAGGCGGCTAGGCGCTGGATGGGTCCAAACCGCTCGTGACGACACTGCCGTTGACACGCCACGCAGGTTTGGAGTATACTTTTTCCACGACTCACCCCGTGACCGCTTGGTTCGACCAAGTGCTCTCGGGGCGACAAGCCGCCTCCGGGCGGCTTTGTCATTTCTGGAGATGGGTTTTGCGAACCGTCGTCTACGTCGATGGGTACAACCTGTACTACGGACTGCTGAGAAAAACCGCGTTCAAGTGGTTGGATCTCGTCGTTCTGTTCCGCGATCACGCCCTGGATCCGCAAGTCGATCTGGTGGAAGTCCGATACTACACCGCCCCAGTGCTTGGGCGAATGTGCGACGACCCCAAATCACCCCAGCGCCAACGGCGCTACCTACAGGCGTTGCGCACGATGCACCCCGAACGACTTTCCATCATCGAGGGCAAAATCATCGCAACGACCCCCTTCAAGCGCCTAGCCCAACCTATCCCAGAGCGTCCGGATCTCGAGCGAGTTCAGGTCCTTGACTTCCATGAGAAAAAAACCGATGTCAACCTCGCCGCTGACTTAATCGCCGGGTCTTGGGTTGGTTCGTATGAGCAGGCGGTTGTGTGCAGCAACGACACAGATCTCGACGCGGCACTTGCGACCGTACGCCGCTATCAGCCCAGTATCCGCCTAGGCCTCGTCGCGCCCATCCCCGGCCATGATCACCGGCGCATCCCAGCCGACCTAGCCAAGCACACACATTGGTCCAAAACCCTTAGCCCCGTACACCTGAGCAACGCTCAACTACCTGAACGCATCCCACACTCAACTCTTCGAAAACCCGATACATGGTAAGTGGTTTGGCCCTGATAGGCTCGGGTCCATCCCGAGCCACCCGCCACTCTGGCACCACCCGATCGCCATGGACACCAGCCCATGAAGACGCCCGGAACCCGCCCTGCTGACGCCCTGATCCGGAACGCTGGATGGCGCGGTACTGCCGAGGTCCGCCGATGAGGCGCAGGTGGGCGACGACGGCCGGCTGTCTGCTGGTGGCCGGGGTGGCCGCGGGCGGCAACGCCGCCGCGGACGAGCGCGCCTACGGCGGGGTCCTCGAAGACGGCTGGCGGGTAGCCGTGGTCACCGGGACGCTGGCGGTATCCGACGGCACCGATACCGGAACGGCCCGCACCGTGGCCCTGGCCAACGGGGCCCATGTGATCAACGATCGTGGGCGGTATTGGGACTTCGAGGTCGGCCTGGCCTACACCCAGACCGCCGCCCACCCGAAGGGGGCCGGCGGGGAGACCGTCCGCGTCAACCAGACGGACGCCTACTACCAGGCGCGGCGGCTATTCGGCGAGTCGCCCTGGTTCCTCGGCTGGCACGTGGCGCTGACGCGCACGAGCATCCAGCCGGCCGACACCGGCTCCGATCGTGACCTGGGATTCACCGCCGGGGTCATCGCCGGCTACCGCGGGTCCGGCCGTTTCGGCTTCCAGGTCGACGCCCTGGTGACGGACCCCGATCCGGAGTTTGGCGACCTGACCCTTGGCTACGAGACACGCCAGTACCGCGCCTCGCTGCAGTTTCGCTTCTGACCCCCCGGGCTAAAGGGTCCCTTCGATACCCACGTGCACCCCGTCTTCCCGGCGGGGCCCGGCCATCTCGATGCTGCGGGTCAGGATGTCCGCGGCGCCGTCCCGCGTATCCACGACGGCATCCAGCTCATAGGAACCGGCCGGATCCAGCCGCCAGCCCCCGCCCAACTGAAGCGGGCCACCGGTATCGCCGAGCTCACCAACCAGCGCGCCGTCCTCGGCCCGCAGCTGAGTGGTCAGGCCGCCGAGCTCAACGTATTCGTCAACAGTGACGGCGGCGTCGTGCCAGGCGAGGCGGCCATCGACCTGCTGCAGGCGACCTCCACGGTCGACCCGTAAGGTGTCGATGGCAAAGGCGAACGTCCCGGCGAGCAGCACTTCCTCGCCGAACTGGGCGGCCAACCGGCTCCACGGCGCCGCCGGGAAGCGGCCGTGGACATCGCGCAGGCTCAGCCCGCCGGCGGCGAGGGTCGCCCGCCCCTCGGCGAACCCGTCCCCCATTGAGGCCTCGATCGTTGCCTCCAGCCGACCGGTGAGCAGCGCCGCCGGACGGACGCGCCAGCGGATCTGCTCCGCCTGCAGGTCTGTCGTCCCGACCTGGATGCCCTGGCCGTCCCAGACGGTACCGTCCAGAGTGCCCACTTGCACCTCGGGCGGCACGGACAGGTAGCGCTCGGCCAACGACCAGGCGTGGGCCGCCGGCCAGTGCGCCAGGAGGAAGGCGCAGTAGGCACCGAGGCCCAGCACCGTGAACCCCCAGAATCGTCGCCCCGGCCACCTGAGCCGGGGCGCACCCCGGCTTCGACGTCGCAACAACCGGACCCACGGGCGGGCGGCGGTCACGTGCCCACCTCCAGGGTCAGGCGCACGTTGACCAAGCCGTCCTCTTGCGTCCGCTCCACAGTCAAGGCATCTACCTCAACGCCGGCGGCGCGCTGCAGGCCGTCGAGCCAGTTCATGAGCTCATCGAAGGGGACCCGGTCCATCCACACCCGGAGGGTGCCATCCCCGTCCGGCTGCACCCGGCTGAGCTGATCATCGATCCCGGCCTCCCGGGCGGCCCGATCCACCAGGCTGAGCAGGGATCGCTCGTCGGTGACCGGCTCTGCCGAACCGTTATCCCCATCATGGGCGTGGATCTCTTCCGCGGCCGAGCGCATCCAGGCCAGATCCTGGCGCTGCTCGGCGACCTGAGCTTGGAGCTGGTCCCGACGCTCGGTCAACGGCTCCCAAACCGCCACGTACGGCACCACCACCAGCACCAGCAAGCCGCCGCTACCCAGCAGCCAGCGTTCCCGAGGGTTACGCGCCGACCAGAAGCGTTCAGCCTCGGCGCGGAGCTGCTGCAGCGCCTCGCGGATCACGCCGACTCCTCTTCGCGAATGACCAGGCGACCGTCCACGCGACCCTCCCGCGCCGACGCCGAGCGGATCTCGACGGCCAGGCCGGCGTCGCCCTCCAGCGCTCTCCGCAGGCCCTCCAGGGTCTCGATGTCCACGGTATCCAGTTCCACCTCCAGGCTGCCGTCACGCAGCCGCAGGGTCCGCACCCGGAGTCCGTCGCCGGCCAGGGCGGGTGCCGCCTTGCCCAGCAGGCGGGCGAGGTGCCCGCCCCCCTCACCGCCGCGATCGCCGCGTATCGTGCGCAGGTGGTGCTCCATCTGCACCCGCGGATTGACCACCCGACCTTCCGGGAAGGTCTCCCGGTAGACCTGCTCGATCTCCGCCGTGAGCTGTTCAGCCTCGCGTTCCAGCCGCTGGACCTCCAGCCACTGCAGCGCCCCCTGACCGAGCAGCCAGACAGCGAGGAGCGCAGCCGCTGGGCGTAAGGGCCGCCATAACCAACCCCAGCGCTCGCGGCGGGCGTACGGCCCCTGGCGCAGGTCAACGGCGGTGCGCGGGTGGTACCAGGCGGCCAGACGAGGCAGGAGATCGGCATCCACCGCCCGCGACTCCAGCTCCGGCGCCGGCTCCGCCGCTGCCGCCGCCGACTCCAGGCGCGTCTGCAGCGCCGCCGGTGCCTGCAGCGTGAGGCGCTGCGGCGGTCGCTCGGCAACGGCCAGCGCGGCCTCGAGGGTCACCGGCGCCGAGGCCGGCTCCAGGGCAAAGCCGTCCGCCCCGAGGGCGAGCACCACCTGGTTGCGGTCCGCCTCGACGCGCCAGTGCCCGGAGTCGGCCGGGAGCAGCCCGTTTTCCGGGACCAGGGCGTCGACCTCCAGCCCCAGGGATGCGAACTCATCGAGCCACGCCTGCATGGCAGCGTGCTCGACGACGGCGGCGTGCACGCCGCCGTCCGCATCGATCCGCCGGATGGCGAAGTGCAGCGCCTCCAGATCGCTGGTCAGCTGCTCCTCCAGCGCGTACGGCAAGGCCTGGAGCACGCGCGGACGGCGCCGAGTGGGCAGCCAGACCCGGGTCACCAGGACCTGCGCCCCGGGGACGACGCCGACACAGCGCCGGCCAGCGCGGTGGGGTGCGACCACCTCCGGCCGCAGAAGACCTTGATCCAGGATCGCGCCCCCCTCGGCAACGACGGCAAAGCGATACCGGCCATCGTCGCACCGCGGGAGCTGGATCAGCAGATACTCGGGCATGGGGTCACCGTACCATCGCCACTCGGCCCCGCTAACAGGGGCGGAGACGGCGCACCACCACTTCGCCGCTCGGGGCGTGCACCACACTGCACTGGTGGTGGAGGCGGCCGTCCACCTCCAGCCTCAGGGCCACCTGGACGTAATCGCCCAGGCCCTCATCCCCCGGGTCCATATCCTCGGGATCCGGCAGGTTGTAAGCCTCGCGCAACCGTTCCGGCGCAGCCAGGGCGTTGAACCGGGTGCCCACCTCCGGTAACGCAGCCACATACGGCTCCAGGATGCGGTATGAGTCGGCATCCACGCCGCGGATCTGCAGCAGTTCACTGGGCACCGCCAAGGGCCGATTGGAAGGGCGGTAGGGGGGGGCCTGCCGGCTGTACCAGTCGTCTTCCACCTCGGGATCAGCCCAGTCGCGCAGGGCACGGATGACCTCATCCGGGTCCAGCCGGAAGTCGCCGTGGTCGCGGTTAAGGGCCTCGACCAGTTCGATGAAGCCGACCTCGGTCTCCTCATCCTCCTCGTCGATGAGGTTATTGAGGTTGATCCGGCAATGGAGATCTTCCAGGCGCACCTCCACGACGGCTCCCCCCACCTCTGTAGTAAAAGGCGGTGTACGACAGTCTTCGTCGAGCATCTGCGCCGCCTGATCGGTGTCGATCTGCGCCTCCTGGACCGCCTCGGCGGCCAGCGCCTCGACGCTCATGGCGTGGAGCTGCGCCTGGCTGGCCGCGTGGCTGGTCTGCGCCCGGCGCAGGTCGATCTGGTGACTGGCGGTCAGCGAGACAGCCGCCACCGAGGCCAGTGCCACCACCAGTAGGGCCGTGATCAGCGCAACACCGCGCTGAGTCCAAGGTGGAGTCTGAGGGCCAGGAATATCGCCATACGCTCTCATGGTCACTCAAGCTTACACCGAGCGTCATGAAGCCGTCTCGATCCGGTCGCAGGGCGGCGTCGCCGTGCAGCGACAATCTCGAGCACTGCAGATCAGCAACTTAGCGCGCGCTCCCTGCCGTAGTGTTGCCTGACGGCGACAAAACGGGGCGCCCCGGCCTGCCTCCGCTCCGGGCCGCCGATCCTATCTTCTTGTTTTCCCGGTTTTTTACAGATGTTGGCACGCACCCTGCTTAGAGAAGGGCGAGTGGTCGAAGTCGATCACGGCGACGACGCACACGACAGAGCAACGAAGCAACCGAAAGCGGAGGTAACGTATGCATCACAAGCACTGGATCGCCGGTCTCCTGGCCCTGATGGTCGGCATGGGCTCCACCGCCGCCATGGCGTTCGACACCGAGGGCGAGGCAGACGACCAGTGGGAAGAGCCGGCTGATGACGGCTTTGAGGATGACGGCTTCGAAGACGACGGCTTCGAGTTCGAGGAGCAGGACGACGAGATCGACCCCTGGGACGAGGATGCCGACGATACTGATGCCGGCGACGAGGAGCTGGACTTCTAATACTGGCTGCTTGTAACCCCTATCGGGCTCTCTATCGGGAGGCCCAATCCAGGACGGATTGGGCCTCCTTTTTTTGCGCCGCCAGAACGGTGCCGATACCCAAAAAAAGCCCCGGAATCCGGGGGGAGGGATCCGGGGCCAACAGCCAACCCGACCTTGGGGGGAGCCGGGTTGTGTGCGCCACGCTAGAGAGGAGGTTGTGGACCGCACATCAGCGACGCTCACTAGGTGCGACCATCGGTCACGCCTGAGAGTTCCCCACCGCGAACCACTCATCGAGGACGCCGGTCAGCTCGTCGATCCCCTCGCCCTTCAGCGCCGAGAACAGCTGCACGCTCGGCAGCGTCACCCCGTCCTCGGCGGTGGCCCGCTGCACCGCCTGCAACCGGTTGTGGGCGGCGCCCCGCTTGAGCTTGTCCGCCTTGGTCAGCACCCCATGGAGCACCAGCCCGGCGTCGGCGCACCAGCGCAGCATCTGCAGATCCAGGTCAGTGGGGGCGTGCCGGACATCCATGATCACCACCACGCCGTAGAGCGACTGCCGGTTCCGCAGGTAGTCGGGCAGGGCGCGCTCCCAGCGCCGTTTGACCGCCTGGGGCACCTTAGCGTAGCCGTACCCGGGCAGATCGATGAGCCGGCGCGTCTCGTCCAGGTCGAAGCAGTTGATCGCCTGGGTGCGCCCCGGCGTGCCGCTGGTCCGCGCCAGCTTGCGCTGGCCGGTGAGGGCGTTGAGTACGCTGGACTTGCCCACGTTGGAGCGCCCGGCGAAGGCCACCTCGACCCCCTCATCCGGGCCCAGGTCGGCGGGTGTGGGGGCGCTTAGCCGGAACTGCGCCCGGCGGTAGATACGGTCTGCTGTCATGCCTGCCTCTCTTGCCAGGATTCGGTCGGATCATGGTTTCATAGGCGGAACGCATCGTCGCCGGTTCAGGCGCCGCCGGACAAATTGACGCTTGCGGATGCTGCTGATATAAGTGGCAGCGTTCTGCGTCCGAGTTACGCACAAGGAAAGCCCACTCCATTAGCGGAGCGAACACAAGTCATGCACAAGCGCACCCTGACCGGCTACACGGTCGCTGCCCTCGCGCTCGGCGCGACCACCGCCCAGGCCGAGATCGACCTGGATGCGGGCGAGCAGCTCAACAACGAGGTCTGCGTGGCCTGCCACGGCGCCACCGGTGTCAGCGATGTGCCCGAGTGGCCGAGCCACGCCGGGCAGCATAAGGACTACATCGTCTACCACATGGAACTGTTCCGGGACGAGAACCGCTGGGACCCGGAGTTCCTGATGACGCCCAACGCCACGGAGCTCTCGGATGAGGACATCCGCAACGTGGCCGCCTGGCTCGAGAAGCAGGATCCGCCGCCGTCCCAGGACGTGGACGAAGAGCTGGCCGAGCAGGGCCGCGAGATCTACCACAGCGGTATCGCCGATCAGAACGTCGCCTCCTGCGCCTCGTGCCACGGGCCCAACGGCGAGGGCATCAAGGGCGGCCAGTTCGCTGCGGTGGCCGGTCAGCAAGAGATCTACCTCAACGACTCCCTGACGGCGTTCAAGAACGAGGACCGCGAGAGCGATCGCAACCGCATGATGCGCGACACCGCGGGCCGTATGACCGAGGAGGACATCGAGGCCGTCTCCGCCTACATGGCGAGCATGACGCTGCTCGACGACGAGGACGAGTGATCGCGGGGCATCGCTGTTCCGGCCCGGCCGCCGAGAAGCCCGGCTGTCCCCCGTACCCGCGGGGATAGTCGGGCTTTTTCCTGTGCAACAGGCAGAACCGACCTCACTCGCTCCAGACTTCGGCACCCATGACCAACATCTCCTACCGGCTGCGCGAGGGGGCCTACGCCACCCTCCACCCCACGCTCTCGCCCGAGGCGCCGGCCACCATTCGAGTGGTCAGCTACAACATCCAGAACGCCATCGCCACCTCGCGCTACCACCACTACTTCACGCGGGGCTGGAAGCACGTGCTCCCGGACCGCCAGCGACAGGGGAATCTGGAGCGCATCGGCGGCTGGATCGAGCCCTACGACCTGGTCGGGCTGCAGGAGGTGGACGCCGGGAGCTTCCGGACCGGGTTCATGAACCAGGTGGAGCACCTGGCCTACAAGGCGGACTTCCCCTACTGGTACATCCAGACCAACCGCAACATGGGCCGCCTGGCGCAGCAGAGCAACGGGCTGCTGGCCCGCTACCGGCCGGCAGAGATCCGCGAGCACCGGCTGCCCGGTCTGATCCCCGGGCGCGGGGCGCTGCAGATCCGTTTCGGGTCCGGTAGCGAGGCGCTCAACGTCATCCAGGTGCACATGGCCCTGGGACGACGCACCCGGATGCGGCAGATGGACTTCCTGGCCGAGCTGGTCAACGCCCACCGGCACATCATCGTGATGGGCGATCTCAACTGCCAGGCGGACAGCCCCGAGCTGCTCCGCCTCGGCCGGCGCACAGACCTCTCCGAGCCCATCCACGGCCTGCACACCTTCCCCAGCTGGCGCCCGAAGCACAATATCGATCACATCCTGATCAGCTCCACACTGCAGGTGCAGCGGGCCCGGGTCCTGGAACACGCGCTCTCCGACCATCTGCCGATCGCCATGGAGCTGGCCCTGCCCGAGGCGGTCCGCCTGCCTGCGGCATAACGCGCAGGGATTTGTTGCCGCCCGCGGAACTGTATTACGCTCCCGCGTCAAGTTCCGACGGGGAGCACGGCCATGAAGGATTTGCGGCAGTCGATCCACGGAGAGTGGGGATCGCGATGGGCCTTCATCCTGGCGGCGACGGGGTCCGCCGTGGGCCTGGGCAACATCTGGCGCTTCCCCTACGTCGTCGGTGAGTACGGCGGGGGCGCCTTCATCCTGATCTACCTGGCTTGCATCCTCGCCATCGGCATTCCGGTGATGATGGCCGAGATCCTCATCGGCCGCCGCGGCCGCCAGAGCCCGATCAACACCATGCGGGCGCTGCCCGCCGAGTTCGGCGCCGGGCGCTGGTGGCAGATCCTCGGCTGGCTGGGGGTGATCGCCGGCTTCCTGGTGCTCTCGTTCTACTCGGTGGTGGCCGGCTGGTCGCTGGCCTACGTCCCGTACACCGCCGCCGGCACCTTCACCGGCACGGAGACCAGCCAGGTCGAGGCGATCTTCAACGACCTGCTGGCCAGCCCGTGGCAGATGCTCTTCTGGCATACCGTGTTCATGGGGGCCACCGCCTTCATCGTCCTGCGCGGGGTGCAGAACGGGCTGGAGCGCGCCGTGCGCCTGCTCATGCCGATCCTCTTCCTGCTCCTGCTGGTGATGGTCGGCTACGGCATGGGTGCCGGGGCGTTCGTCGAGGCGATGGACTTCATGTTCTCGCCGGACTTCAGCGCCATCGGCGGCGATGCAGTGCTGGTCGCCATGGGCCAGGCCTTCTTCACCCTGAGCCTGGGTCTGGGGGCAATCATGGCCTACGGCTCGTACCTGTCGAAGCGCTCCTCGATCCCCGGCAACAGCGGACTGATCGCCGGCGCCGACACGGTCATCGCCCTGCTCGCTGGCCTGGCCATCTTCCCCATCGTGCTGGCCGCCGGGCTCGATCCGGACAGCGGGCCAGGGCTGGTCTTCGTGACCCTCTCCTACGGCTTCGGGCAGATGCCGCTGGGGGCACTGTTCGGCACGCTGTTCTTCCTGCTGCTCTCCTTCGCGGCGCTGACCTCGGCGATCTCCATCATGGAGCCGGCCACCGCTTACCTGGTGGAGACCCGCGGCTGGAAGCGGCCCAAGGCGGCCGCGGCCGTCGCCGCCGCGGCGTGGCTGGTGGGCATCGGCTCGCTGCTGGCCTTCAACGTGTGGGCCGGCTTCACCATCGCCGGGCTGAACTTCCAGGAGCTGGCCGAGTACCTCTCCACCAGCGTCATGCTACCCCTAGGCGGCCTGCTGATGGCCCTGTTTGCCGGCTGGGTGCTGCCGCGCAGCGTGACCACCGAGGAGCTGGCGCTGCCCGATTGGGTCTACCGGGGCTGGCTGGTGCTGGTGCGCTTCGTCGTGCCGGCGGCCATCCTGGTGGTCTTCGCCAACAGCCTCGGGCTGCTCGGCTGACCAGCCGCGAGCCGGGACCGCCGCGGCGGTCCCGGCTCGCACCGCCGGAGTCGCTGGACCGACACCGCGGTGGCCTAGGCGCTGCCGCGGTGTCGCTCTTTCAGGCCCACGTAGTGGTTGGCGGAGTAGCGCAGGTGCTCGCGCTCCTGATCAGTAAGCTCGCGCACCGGCTTGGCGGGGTTGCCCAGGTAGAGGTAGCCGCCCTCCAGCTCCTTGCCCGGCGGCACTAGGGCGCCGGCGCCAATGATGCTCTCTGGGCCGACCACGGCGCCGTCGAGGATCACCGAACCGATCCCCACCAGGCAGTGGTCCCCGACCCGACAGGCGTGGATCACGGCCTTGTGGCCGACGGTGACCTCGGCGCCGATCAGCGCCGGGAACCCCCCCGGGCTATAGGGGCCGTCGTGGGCGACGTGGACCACCGCGCCGTCCTGGATATTGGTCCGTGCCCCGACCTCGATGCGGTGAACGTCCCCCCGCAGCACGGCGGTAGGCCAGACCGAGACCTCCTCGTGCAGGCTCACATCGCCGATGACCAGGGCCGTGGCGTCGACCCAGGCGCCGGGCCCCAACTGCGGGCGAATGCCTCCGAATTCGCGGATCATGTCGGCTCCCTTGCGCTCACAGGGTGACCAGTTCTTCGGCGCTGGTGGGGTGGATGGCCACTGTGTTGTCGAAATCGGCCTTGGTGGCCCCCATGCGCACCGCCACGGCGAAACCCTGGAGCATCTCGTCGGCGGCCTCGCCGAAGATGTGCACGCCGACCACCCGCTCCTCGGCACCCACGGTCACCAGCTTCATGGCCGTGCGCCGCTTCACCGCCTGCGGGGCCAGGGCGTAGTTCATGGGGAAGAACCGCGTCTGATAGCAGGTGACCTGATCGGCGCCGTAGGCGGCCTCGGCCTCCGGCTCGGTCATGCCCACGGTGCCCAGCGGCGGGTGGGTGAAGACCACGGAGGGGATGTCCCGGTACGCCAGCCGGCTGTCGCTCTGGCCGGCGAAGAGCCGGTCGGCCAGCCGGCGTCCGGCGGCGATGGCCACGGGGGTCAGCGGGAAGTCGTTGCCGGTGACGTCCCCCACGGCGAGCACCGAGTCGACCTCGGTGCGCTGGTAGTCGTCCACCGGAATGGTGCCATCCGCCCGCGGGGTGATGCCGGCCCGCTCAAGACCCAGGTCCGCGGTGGCGGCATCCCGGCCGATGGCCCAGATGACGGTATCCACGTCCTCGATCCGTTGACCGTCTTCGGCCAGCAGCGTGAGCCGCCCATCGGCCTGGCGCTCGCAGGCGGCGGGGACGAAGTGGGTGCGCAGGTCGAACCCGTCCACTTCCAGGCTCTCGGCCAGCGACTCCCGTAGCAGCGGATCGAAGCCACGCAGGGGACCGTCCCGGCGCACGGTCAGGGTGGTCTCGGTGCCCAGGTGGTGGAGCACGCCGGCCAGTTCCACGGCGATGTAACCGGCCCCCACCACCACGGCCCGACGCGGCTGCTCGTGGAGCTGGAAGAAGCCGTCGGAGTCGATGCCGTAATCGGCGCCGGGGATGTCCGGCCGGCTCGGCCGCCCGCCCGGGGCGAGGAGTATATAGCGGCCGCGCAGGGGCTGGCCATCCACCGCCACGGTATGGGCGTCACGGAGCTCTCCGGTGCCCCGGTAGAGATCGATGCCGGCGCGCTCGACGTTGCTGGCGTAGATGCCGTTGAGCCGCTCGACGTAGGCGTCCCGGGCCCGGCACAGCCCCCCCCAGTCGAACTCCGGAGCCTGCTCGAGGCTGAAGCCGAAGTCGGCAGCGCGCTCCAGCGCCGCCGCCGTCTCGCTGGCGTACCACATCACCTTCTTGGGCACGCAGCCGACGTTGACGCAGGTGCCCCCCAGGCGATCGCGCTCGACCATGGCCACGCGAGCACCGTGGGCCGCGGCGCGTCGTGCCGTCGCCATGCCGCCGCTACCGCCACCGATGACGATCAGATCGTACTCGTCCGTCATGGACCCTCCTCGACAAGCAGCTTCGGGCGAACGGATCGCCCCGGCTCGGGTACAGGGATCGTTCGCCGCACGCGTGCTAGAGTGTAACGCGTCCGCTCCAAAGGTGGTGATATGTCGGAAAACCCGCTGCTTAGCGATCACCTGCTACCGCCGTTTTCGAGCATCCAGGCCGAGCACGTCGAGCCGGCCGTCGACTCTCTGATCGAGACCAGTCGCCAGGCCCTCGAGACGGCCCTGGCCGCCGGCCCACCCTACACCTGGGACAACCTGATGCGGCCCCTTGAGGACGCCGACGACCGGCTGGCCCGGGCCTGGGCACCGATCTCGCACCTGCACGCCGTGGCGGATTCGCCGGCCCTGCGTCAGGCCTACAACGCGGCACTGCCGGCGCTTAGCGCGCACTACGCCGAACAGGCCCAGGACCCACGCCTCTTCCAGGCGGTGCAGGACCTGGCCGAGCGGGCCGCCGCCCTCGGGCTCGACGCCGCGCAGCGCAAGGTGATCACCGACACCCTGCGCGATCTCGAACTCGCCGGAGTGGGGCTGGAGGAGCCGGCCCGCAGCCGCTTCCGGGCCAATGCCCAGCGTCTGGCCGAACTGGGCGCCCGATTCCAGGAAAACGTGCTCGATGCCACCCAGGCGTGGCACCTGGATGTCGACGAAGCAGCACTTGCCGGGCTACCCGATTCGGCCCGCTCCATGGCGCGCCAGGCCGCGGCCGAGGCCGGCGCCGGGGGTTACCGGCTGACCCTGCAGATGCCCAGCGTGCTGGCGGTGCTGCAGCACGCCGAGGATCGCGAGCTGCGCCGCGAGGTCTACACCGCCCACGCCACTCGCGCCTCGGACGCCGGCCCCCACGCCGGGCAGTACGACAACACCCCGGTCATGGAGGAGATCCTGCGCCTGCGCGCGGAGCAGGCCGAGCTGCTCGGCTACCGGAGTTACGCCGATCAGGCGCTGGCACGGCGCATGGCCGACTCCCCGGAGGAGGTGCACGGCTTCCTCACCGATCTGGCCGAGCGGGCCCGTCCCCGCGCACAGGCCGAGTTCGACGAGCTGCAGCGCTTCGCGTTCGAGCGTGACGGCATCGACCATCTGGAGGTCTGGGACGTCGCCTACTACAGCGAGCGGCTGCGCGAGGAGCGCTTCCAGCTCTCCGACGAGACGCTGCGACCGTACTTCCCGGCCGAACACGTGGTCGAGGGGCTGTTCACCATCGCCGAGCGACTGTTCGGGGCCCGGTTCCGCCTGCGCAACGACGTCGACACCTGGCACCCGGACGTGCGCTACTACGAGCTGCTGGACACCGACGGCAGCCCGCGCGGCGGCCTCTACGCCGATCTCTACGCGCGCACCGGCAAACGCAGCGGCGCCTGGATGGGCGAGTGTTGCAGTCGCCGCCAGCGCGAGCACGACATCCAGCCGCCGGTGGCCTTCCTCACCTGCAACTTTACGCCCACCGCCGAGGGCGAGCCCGCCCTGCTCACTCACGACGAGGTGGTCACCCTCTTCCATGAGTTCGGCCACACCCTGCACCACCTGCTCACCCGGCAGGACTGGCGTCCGGTGGCGGGCATCCATGGGGTGGAGTGGGACGCCGTCGAGTTACCCAGCCAGCTGCTCGAGAACTGGTGCTGGGAGCGCGAGGGGCTGGACCTGATGGCCGCCCACTACCAGACCGGCGAGCCGCTCCCCCGGGAGCTGTTTGAGCGGCTACGGGCGTCCCGCGACTTCCAGGTTGGCCTGCACATGCTCCGCCAGCTGGAGTTCTCGCTGTTCGATCTGGAACTCCACCAGCGCAAAGACGCGCCGGAGGCGGCCAGCATCCTGAGCACCCTCGAGGATGTCCGCCGCCGCGTGGCGGTGGTCCATCCGCCGGCCTGGCAGCGCTTCCCGCACAGCTTCGCGCACATCTTCGCCGGCGGCTACGCCGCGGGCTACTACAGCTACAAGTGGGCGGAGGTGCTCTCGGCCGACGCCTTCGAGCGGTTCCGCGAGGAGGGCCTGCTGGAGCGCAGCGTGGGCCAGTCGCTGGCCGAGAACATCCTGGAGATGGGCGGCGCCGCCCCGGCACGGGAGCTGTTCCAGGGGTTCCGCGGCCGTTCGCCGAGCATCGAGCCGCTGCTGCGCCAGAGCGGGCTCAGCGAAGATCCCCCGACGCGCGGCTAGCCAGCCCGCCGAGGCGGGCCGGCTAGCCGGCGGTGTCCGGCCGCAGACGGTAGATCAGATCGTGGACCTGGTGCCCCTTGCGCAGGCCGCGGCGCTCGAACTTGGTCTGCGGGCGCGGCGGCGGAGGCGGCACGAAGGCGCGCGGACCACAGGTGTTCTCGAAGCGCGCGTCGGCCTCCAGCGTGTCGAGCATCCACTCGGCGTAGTCCGCCCAGTCGGTGGCCAGGTGCAGCGCCCCCCCGGGCACCAATCGCTCGGCGAGGAGGTCGAGGAAGGCGGGCTGGATGATCCGCCGCTTGTGGTGGCGCTTCTTCGGCCAGGGATCCGGAAAGAAGATCTGCACGGTCTCCAGGCTGGGCCCGGGCAGGTGGTGGCGCACCAGCTCGACGGCATCCACCGTCGCCACGCGGAGGTTGTCGAGCCCGGCCTGCTCGGCGCAGAGCAGGCAGTGCCCCACCCCCGGCCGGTGGACCTCGACCCCCAGGTAATCGCGCTCCGGGTCGGCGGCAGCCATCTCCACCAGGGCCTCGCCGTCGCCAAAGCCGATATCCAGCACCCGCGGCGCGGCACGACCGAACAGGCCGTCGAGGTCGATCACCCCGCGCTCGGGGACATCGACCCCGAATTGCGGCCAGAGCCCCTCCAGGGCCCGCTGCTGGCCCTGGGTCAGGCGCCCCTCGCGGCGGACGAATGTGCGGGTCTGTCGCGGCTGGCTCACTCGAAGAAGGTCCCTTCCTCGGGCGACGACGCCGCGGCGTAGCGCTTCTTGGGGATGCGACCGGCACGGTACGCCTCGCGCCCGGCCTCGACGCCCTTGCGCATGGCCGAGGCCATGAGCACCGGATCCCGCGCACCGGCGATGGCCGTATTGAGCAACACGGCGTCACAGCCGAGCTCCATGGCCACGGCCACGTCGGAGGCGGTCCCCACCCCGGCGTCCACCAGGACCGGGACCTCCAGGCGGTCGACGATCTCCAGGATGTTGTAGCGGTTCTGGATCCCGAGCCCCGAACCGATGGGGGCGGCCAGCGGCATCACGGCCACGCAGCCGATCTCTTCGAGCCGTTTGGCGGTGATGGGGTCGTCGCTGGTATAGGCCATGACCTCGAAGCCCTCGGCCACCAGCTGCTCGGCGGCCTCCAGGGTCCCGGGCACATCCGGGTAGAGGGTGCGCTCGTCGCCGATGACCTCGAGCTTGACCAGGTTGTGGCCGTCAAGCAGCTCGCGGCCCAACCGGCAGGTGCGCACCGCATCCTTGACCGTATAGCAGCCGGCGGTATTGGGCAGGATGGTGTAGCGATCCGGCGGTACGGCGTCGAGCAGGTTCGGCTCGTCGGGATTCTGGCCGATGTTGCTGCGACGCAGGGCGATGGTGACGATCTCTGCACCGCTCGCCTCGATGGCCGCGCGGGTCTGCTCCATATCACGGTACTTGCCGGTACCGACCAGCAGACGCGAGTGGTACTCACGCCCGGCGATGACCAGGGGATCGCGATCCGCCATCTTTCTCTTGGACTCCGTGCTGTTTCGGGACTCGGGTCAGCCGCCGCCGATGGCCTGGATGACCTCCACGCGATCGCCATCGGCCAGTTGGTGGTCGCCGAGCTGACTGCGGGGGACGATGGTCTCGTTGACCTCCACCGCCAGGCGCTGCTCTTCGCTGACACCGAGCCGCTGCAGGACGTCGGCACAGCTCGCCCCGGCCGGCAGGGTCATGCCCTCGCCGTTGACCTGAACCTGTATGCTGGTTGCCATACTACTCATCTCAGATAGTGTAACGCGGCGTGCGGCACTGCGGCACCGGTTGTCCTCGGCGGCTTACAGCGCTATGATTTCGACTGTCCGCAGCGGGTGTAGCTCAATGGTAGAGCTCCAGCTTCCCACGCTGGCGATGTGGGTTCGATTCCCATCACCCGCTCCAGACCCTTCCTTGCTCTTCGACTCGACGACCCCCGGGCTGCGTTCAGCCGGTCTCCGCCGCGCGCCGGTCGATCAGATTGAGGTCCACGGCCAGGGCGCCGCGGTTGTGCAGCAGATCGGCCAGCGTGTAGCGATCGAGTACCGCCAGGAAGGCGTGCAGGGCCTCGTCCAGGACGGCACGGACGGCGCAGGTGCCCTCGATCCGACAGCGCTGGTCCTCCTCCCGGAAACACTCCACCAGGGTGAAGTCTTCCTCGGTGCGCCGGAGCAGTTCGCCCAGTGGGATCGTCTCCGGCGGCTGGGCCAGCCGAATCCCCCCGCGCTTGCCGCGCACGGTCTCCACGAAGCCGTGGGCGGCCAGGCGGTTGACCACCTTCATCAGGTGGTTGCGCGAGATCTCGAAGCGCTCGGCAATGGCCCCGATGGTGACCAGCTCGCCCTGTGCAGCCCCCAGGAAGAGCAGGACCCGCAGGGCGTAGTCGCTGTGGCGGGTTAGACGCATGATCCGGCTCCGTTGGCTGCCCCGGACACTATAGCAGTGCCCGGGGCCTTCCGGATCAGCCCAGGCCGACGATCAGCAGCGGTTCGCGGGTGACGCTGTAGAGGTACAGGTAACCGATCACCACGATGCCGCCGACAAAGGCGGCCATGCGGATCGGCCGGGGACGGCTCCGCCCCAGGGCCACCACCCCGAGGGCGATGTAGGCGATCAGGCCGAGGAGCTTGACGGTGAGCCAGCCGTCGACGAACGGGTACTGGGCGATCATCACCATCAGCACCACCGCTGTGAGCAGCAGCACGGTGTCGGCGACCCGCGGCGCCACGCGCAGGACCTTGTGATCCAGGGCCGCAGAACCGCGGAACATCAGGATCCCCCGGGCGATGAACAGACCGAGACTGGCCACGGCGGCCAGCACGTGCGTCGACAGCAGCACCTGGTGCATTCCTACCCCCTCGCATCGTCCGCATCAGAAAGCGGCTATTCTTCCTGCCGGTCGGGGCCGCCTGCAACCACGCCGGGCCCACGCACCGGGGTGGTGCGGCCACCGTGCCGGACTGGTGCAGGGCGGCCGCCGAGCATCCCCACAGCGCCTTCGCTACGCCGTAACCCCCTGACTCTTGGGGACCACCCCTCGCTGGCACGCATCATGCTTAAGGGTTCCGTGAGCGCGCCATACGCCGAGACCGGCGGTGGCCGCCCCGACCCACGGACCCAGAACTAGACAAGGTGCCCGATCATGAAGAAGCCTCTCCCGTTCCTCGCCGCCGCCGGCGGCCTGCTCCTCGGCCTCTCCGCCAACGCCCAGGCCGAAGAGCTCGGCGCCGGGTGGAGCCTGTCGTCCAACGTGGCGATCACCTCCAACTATCTTCTCCGCGGTGGGTCCGAAAGCGACGAGGATCCCGCCATCCAGGGCGGTTTCGATCTCGACCACGCTAGCGGGTTCTACATCGGGACTTGGGGTAGCAGTGTCGTCCTCGGGGAGGACGCAACGGAAATCGACTTTTATGCCGGGTATGCCTTTGAGTTCGCCCCTGGCCTCAGCCTGGATCTTGGCGCCGTGGCTTATACCTATTACCCAGCGGGGGACTCGGACGACGAGGAACTCTACGCCGGGATCGCTTCGTCATTCGGCGAACTAGACTACGATTTCTACCTCTACTCCAATAGCGAGCCCGACATCACCGGCGAGTTAAATCTGGCTCACCCCATCGGGGCCGGTGTATCGGCTTTGGGTCAGCTGGGCTTCGTGGAGCCCGATGACGACAATGGCGATTACATCTACTACGCCGTGGGGGCCAGCTACACCTATCAGACCCTGGACTTCAGTGTGATGTGGACAGATACGGATGAATCTGGGAGTGACGACCAGTTCGCAGTAATGGTTTCACGGTCCTTCTAACCTGAGCCGGGGGCGCCGCCGGCGCCCCCCTTTCACCCCACCCCGCCCCGCTGCTCGAGCCCCCGGCGCAACCCCACCGCCTCGGCCACGTAGCGGGCGTCGATGGCATCCATGCCTTCCAGATCGGCGATCGTCCGCGCCACCCGCAGCAGGCGGTGGTGCCCCCGCGGCGAGAGGCCGATGACCTCGGTGGCCCGCTCCAGGGTCGCCTCGGCCTCCGGCTCGAGGGGGCAGGCCGCGTGCAGGACCTCCCCGCTGAGCTCGGCGGCGATCCGCCCGGAGCGCTCCCGCCGCCGCTCCCGGGCCCGGGCCACCCGTTCGGCCACCTGCTCGGTGGCCTCAGCCGCCGGCGCGGCGGTCAGCTCCCGGGCGCTGAGCCGCGGCACCTCGACGGCGATATCGAAGCGATCGAGCAGCGGCCCGGTGATCCGGTCGCGGTAGCGCGCCACCTGATCCGGGGTGCAGCGGCACTCGCCGCGGGGGTCGCCGTGGTAGCCGCAGGGACAGGGGTTCATGGCCGCCACCAGCTGGAAGGCCGCCGGGTAGGTGACCCGGGCGTTGCTGCGGGCGATGCTCACCCGCCGCGCCTGCAGGGGCTCACGCAGCGCCTCCAGGGCGTTGCGGGGCAGTTCGGGGAACTCGTCGAGGAAGAGCACGCCGCGGTGGGCCAGGGAGACCTCGCCGGGGCGGGGCGGCTGCCCGCCACCGATCAGCGCCGCCGGGGAGATGCTGTGGTGGGGGGCCCGGAAGGCCGGGATCCGCCAGCTGGCCGGATCCACCCCCTCGCCACTGACCGAGCGCACCGCCGCCGCCTCCAGGGCCTCGTCTTCCGGGAGCGGCGGCAACAGCCCGGGCAGGCGTTCGGCGAGCATGCTCTTGCCGGTACCGGGCGGGCCGCTGAGCAGCAGGTTGTGCCCCCCCGCGGCGGCGACCTCCAGCGCCCGGCGCGGGCCGGCCTGGCCGCGGACGTCGGCGAGATCGGGGCCTGGAGAGCGTTCCTGCGCCCCGGTCGGCGACCCCACCGGGGGCAGGGGCTCGCGGCCGTCCAGGTGGTCCAGCACCGCCAGCAGGCGCTGCGCGGCCACCGTGCCCCCGGGGTGAACCAATGCCGCCTCGGCGGCGTCGCCGCCCGGGATGATCAGCCGCCGGCCGGCCTCGCGGGCGGCCCGTGCCGCCGGGAGGATGGCGCCCACTTCGCGGAGCTGGCCGCCCAGGGCCAGCTCGCCGATGAACTCCAGCGATTCGAGTTCGCCGTGGGCCTGACCCGACGCCGCCAGCACGCCGACCGCGATGGCCAGATCGAAGCGTCCGCCGCCCTTGGGCAGATCCGCCGGGGCCAGGTTGACCGTGACGCGGCCGACGGGAAACTCCAGGCCGCTGTTGATGATGGCGCTGCGGACCCGGTCCCGGGCCTCGCGCACCTCGGCCTGGGGCAGGCCGACCAGTGAGAACGCAGGCAGCCCCGGCGCCAGGTGGACCTCCACCTGGACCTCGGGGGCCGCCACACCGAGCGCCGCCCGCGCCCGGGTAACCGCCAGTGCCATGGGAACCCTCCCTGGTTCATGGGCACAGAGGACGACCTACGCGGCGAGCCCGCAGGCCCGCCTGCGGATCAGCTCCCGCTACCGCCGGCGCCGCCCGAGCCACCCTGGTCCTTTTCCAGCTCGGCGACGCGGCGGTTGAGCTCCTCGAGCTGGGCCCGAGTCCGCGCCAGGACCTTGGCCTGGGCATCGAACTCCTCGCGGGTCACCAGATCGAGCCGCGAGAAGCCCGACTGCAGCGAGGCGCGCACGTTCTTCTCCACCTCGTCGTGGAACTCGCGCACGCCGGCCGGCAGGCTCGCCGTGAGCTTCTGCGCCAGTTCGTCGATGGTTTTCTGATCGATCATCGCCTTTCCAACCCTGTGGTCACGCACCGAATCCGTGCGGTTGCCCTGTCGCCGCCCCCGTTTGGTGCAGAGGCCGCCCGCGCCACCAGCCTATCCCCCCGGCACGACGCGGTTTCGCGGCCGATCCGAGGGCCTGGCACGCCTCCTGCAAGGTCCTTCTCGACCGCAGCCGCATCAGCACGCCGCTGCGGCTCCGGCCAACGCGTACAACGAGGACGACGCTCATGAAATTGGTAACGGCAATCATCAAGCCTTTCAAGCTCGATGACGTCCGCGAGGCCCTCTCCGCTATCGGCGTCCAAGGTATCACGGTCACCGAGGTGAAGGGTTTCGGACGGCAGAAGGGACACACCGAGCTCTACCGCGGTGCCGAGTACGTGGTCGACTTCCTGCCCAAGATGAAGCTGGAGGTCGCCATTGACGACAGTCTAGTGGACCGCGCCTGTGACGCCATCCGCCAGGCCGCCAACAGCGGCAAGATCGGCGACGGCAAGATCTTCGTCTTCGACGTCGAGCAGGCCATCCGCATCCGCACCGGCGACACCGGTTCGGACGCACTGTAACCGGCCCGCCCCCAACCAATGCAGAGGACCTGAACCATGGAAGACGTAGTCGAACTTGCCTACGCCCTCGATACCTTCTACTTCCTGCTCTCGGGCGCACTGGTCATGTGGATGGCCGCCGGCTTCACCATGCTCGAGGCGGGTATGGTGCGCGCCAAGAACACCACCGAGATCCTCACCAAGAACATCGGGCTCTACTCCATCGCGGTGATCATGTACATGCTCATCGGCTGGAACCTGATGTACGAGAGCTCGGGCAGCCTGCTGCCCACCTTCAGCTTCCTGCTGCCCGCCTCGGAGCCGGTCACGGCCGAGATGGCGCGCAGCGGCGAGGCCACCGAGTCCTACTTCTCGGACTTCTTCTTCCAGGTGGTCTTCGTCGCCACGGCCATGTCCATCGTCTCCGGCGCCGTCGCCGAGCGCATGAAGCTCTGGTCTTTCCTGATCTTCGCGGTGGTGCTCACCGGCTTTATCTACCCCATCCAGGGGCTGTGGAGCTGGGGCGGCGGCTTCCTCGATCAGATGGGCTTTTCGGACTTTGCCGGCTCGGCCATCGTCCACATGGCCGGCGCGTCGGCGGCCCTGGCCGGTGTTCTGGTCCTGGGCGCCCGCAAGGGCAAATACGGCCCCCGCGGCGAGGTACGCGCCATCCCCGGCGCCAACCTGCCGCTGGCCACGTTGGGCACCTTCATCCTCTGGCTCGGCTGGTTCGGGTTTAACGGCGGCTCGGAGCTGTCGGTCTCCTCGGCGGGTGCAGCCAACGCGGTAGCCACCATCTTCATGAACACCAACCTGGCCGCCGCCGGCGGTGTGGTCGCCGCCCTGCTGCTGGCCCGCGCCCTGTTCGGCAAGGCCGACCTGACCATGGCCCTCAACGGCGCCATCGCCGGTCTGGTCTCCATCACCGCCGGGCCGGACACCCCGTCGCCGCTGCTGGCCGCGTTCATCGGTGGTGTCGGTGGTGTTCTGGTGGTCTTCTCCATCGTCGCCCTCGATAAGCTGAAGATCGACGACCCGGTGGGCGCCATCTCGGCCCACGGCACGGCGGGCATCTGGGGCATCCTGGCGGTGCTGCTCTCCAACCCGGACGCCACCTTCGGTGCCCAGATCGCCGGGCTGCTATCGATCTTCACCTTTGTCTTCCTGGCCAGCCTGGTCGTCTGGCTGATCCTGCGCTTCACCCTGGGGATCCGCGCCAGCGAAGAGGACGAGCAGAAGGGCATGGACGTGACCGAGTGCGGGATGGAGGCCTACCCGGACTTCACCGCCGGTCGCAAGTAGGGCAACCGCTCCTCTCCTCCTCTCCCGAACGGGAGACCTTGCGGGCGCTTCGGCGCCCGCTTTTCTTTGCTGCGGGGGCAGAGGGAACCGCTATCCTGTACCCTGCGTGCCAGCATCCAAGTCCCCGTTCCGAGGAGAAAAACCATGCAATCGAAGTGGATCCCATGGACCTGCGCCCTCACCGCGGTCGTCGCCGCCTCGACCGCCAGCGCCGCCGACTACCGGCCGCTGACGATCTCCAGCGTCTCCGTGATCGGCGCCGACAACACCGAGCTGTTCGGCCACGCGGCCTTCGAGTTCGGGCGGGAGGCCAGTGATGGGGCGGGGCAGGGTCCCGGCAACGACATCGGCACCGGTGATTACGACAACCTGCGTCTGGGTCCGCTGGGCTTTCGCTACGGCCTCACCGACGACTTCGAGTACGGCGCCTACTTCACCTTCAACAGCAACGCCGATGACGACGACGGCGCCCCGGACGACTCGGGCCTGGAGGGGATCACCGGCTTCGCCAAGCTCCAGCTCAACCAGCACTTTGCCCTGGAGGTGGGCGCCCGGGCCGGCGGCGCCGACGACGTGGCCCCCTACCCCAACGACGGCCTGGACTTCTACGTCAACCTGCCCATGCAGCGCAGCCTGGGTCCCGGGCTGGTCTACGGCGAGCTCGGCTACACCATCCAGGACAACGACATCGGCGGTACCTACGCCAACTGGGGCATCGGTTACGCCCACCCCCTGGACACCGGCACCAACCTCAACGTCGAGCTGCGTGGCGACGAGAGCCCCACTGGGGACGGCAACCACATGGACCTGATCGTCGGCGCCGGCCTGCAGGTCGAACAGGTCCACCTGCGCCCCTATCTGGGCCTGGGCCTCTACGACGCCAGCCCTGACGTCTCCTTCGGCATCGGCGCCAGCCTGCCGCTGTAAGGCACCGGTTTGACCGCCCGAGACCGCCTGTCGGTCCGCGATCTGCGCTGTGCGGTGGCGGCCTGGCCCCGGCTCGGGGTGCCGGCCGGGGGCTGCGCCGCCCTCGCCGGCCCCTCCGGCTCGGGCAAGAGCCGGCTGCTGCGCGCCATCGCCGACCTCGATCCCAACGAAGGCGAGGTGCACCTGGACGGTAGCCCGCGGCAGACCTTCACCGGCCATGAGTGGCGCCGCCGGGTCATCTATCTGGCAGCGGACTGCGCGTGGTGGGCCGAGACGGTCGGTGAGCACCTGGCTACCCTAGAGACCGACACGCTGGCTGCACTGGGCTTTGACGCCGACGTGGCGCAGTGGTCGGTGCGCCGGCTCTCCACCGGCGAGCGCAGCCGCCTGGGCCTGGCCCGTGCGGTGGCGCTGCAGCCGCAGGTGCTGCTGCTCGACGAGCCCACCGCCAACCTGGATCGCGCCACCACCGAGGCGGTGGAACGGGTGATTCAGACCCAGCGCCGACGGGGTGTGGCCATGGTCTGGGTGACCCACGACCCCGACCAGGTCCGCCGCCTGGATGCCCAGCGCTTCACCATCCACCACGGCACCGCCGAGGAGGGCTCACCGTGACCCAGGAGCTGATTCGCCTCGACCCGCTGGATCTGGTCCTCGCCGGCGCCCTGGTGGTGGCCCTGGCCGGCTTCTCTTGGGCCGGGCGTCTGGGGGTCGAGCGCTCACTGCTGGTCGCGGCGGCGCGCACGGTGATCCAGCTGCTGCTGGTCGGCCTGGTCCTGGAGACCCTGTTCGCCCACGCCACGCTCTATTGGGTGGCGCTGATGAGTGCGGTGATGCTCCTGGTGGCCGGCCGCGAGGTGATGGCCCGCCAGAAGCGGCGCTTCGCCGGCTTCTGGGGCTTCGGCCTGGGTACCGCGGCGATGTTCCTGTCGTCGTTCAGCGTGGCGGTGCTGGCGCTGATCGCCCTGGTCCAGCCGGAACCCTGGTACCAGCCGCAGTACGCCATCCCGCTACTGGGCATGCTCCTGGGCAATACCATGAACGGCATCGCCCTGTCGGTAGACCGGCTGACCGACGGCGCCTGGCAGCAGCGGGACGTCATCGAGGCCCGACTGGCCCTCGGCGAACCGTGGGGGGTAGCGGTGGAGCAGATCCGCCGCGACGCCATGCGCTCGGGGATGATCCCGATGATCAACGCCATGGCCGCAGCGGGGATCGTCAGCCTCCCCGGCATGATGACGGGTCAGATCCTTGCCGGGGCGCCGCCAATGGAGGCGGTGAAGTACCAGATCCTGATCATGTTCCTGATCACCGTGGGGACCGGCTTCGGCACCCTGGCGGCGGTCTGGTTCGCCGCCCGCCGACTCTTCGACGAGCGCGAACGCCTGCGCCTGGACCGCCTGCGCTAGGCCCCCGCGGGGCCGCCTGACGCAGGCACCTCCACGACTACTTGAGCAGTTCCGGCACCGCCAGAGCCGCCCGGTGGATGTCGGCGTTGTAGTAGCGGGTCTCGAAGGGCTTCTCCTCCGAATCGGCCTCGCGGAAGTTGCGCGGGTCGCCGCCGTTGACCATCAGCGTCGCCGACCACCACCCCGAGGGGTAGCTGGGCACCGGGAAAGTCAAGGTGTGCACGCCGTCGAAGCCGGCCTCGCTGGCGGCGCGGTGCAGCGGGGCGATGACCGAATCGCGATGGAGCAGTGGCGACTCGCTCTGCTGGACCACAATGCCACCGGGCCCCAGGGCGCTGCGCACGTCGGTGAGGAACTCCTTGGTGAACAGCCCCGCCGCCGGGCCGACCGGGTCGGTGCTGTCGACGATCACCACGTCCAGCGACTCCGGCTCCGCCTCGCGGATCCAGCGCAGGCCGTCGGTGAAACGCAGCTCGGCGCGCTCGTCGTCGTTGGCGGTGCACAGGTCCGGGAAGTGGGTCTCGGCGACCCGGGTCACCCGCTCGTCGAGTTCCACCTGCAGGGTGTGCTCCACGCCCGGATGGCGGAGCACCTCGCGCAGGATGCCGCAGTCGCCGCCGCCGACGATGGCCACGCGCCGGGGCTCGCGGTGGGCGAAGAGCGCCGGGTGGGCCATCATCTCGTGGTAGAGGAACTCGTCCCGCTCGGTGAGCATGACGCAGCCGTCGAGGACCAGCAGTCGTCCCCAGCGCCGGGTCCGGTAGACCTCGATGTGCTGGTACTCGCTCTGCTCTTCGTGGACCCGCTCGTCGATGGCCAAAGAGAAGGCGACGCCCTCGTCCTCGACCGCTTCGGTAAACCATCCCTCGCGCATCGCGCCTCCGCCAATGGGGTTGTTGTCCGGCTCCGCTCGCTGCGGATGCGCGAATGTTACCATCCTCGGGCAGTGTGGCGCGTCGCGCCGCAGTCTCTCCTCCACCAGTTGCAGACGACCCAATGAGCGACGACTGGAGCAACCGACCCGCCCGCGAGGTGTACAACGTCCCTCGCTGGAGCGAGGGGTATTTCGACATCTCGGCCGCCGGGCGACTGCAGGTCCGCCCCCACCGCGGCAGCGGGCCGGCCGTGGATCTGCGCCGGATCGTCGCCGACCTGCCCGATCAGGGCGTCTCCCCGCCGGTGCTGATCCGCTTCCCGGCGATCCTGCGCGATCGCGTCGACGCCCTGTGCGACGCCTTCGGCGCGGCCATGGCCGAGGCCGATTACCGCGGCGCCTACCAGCCGGTCTACCCGATCAAGGTCAATCAGCAGCGCTCGGTGATCGAGGAGATCGTCGGCGATGGCCGGCGGGTGGGCCTGGAGGCCGGCAGCAAGCCCGAGCTGATGGCGGTGCTGGCCCTGGCCCCGACCGGGGGCACCGTGATCTGCAACGGCTACAAGGACCCCGAGTACGTCCGCCTGGCCCTGCGCGGCCTGCAGCTGGGGCTGCAGGTCCACCTGGTCCTCGAGAAACGCTCCGAGGCGCGGATGATCATCCGCGAGGCACGCCGGCTGGGGGTGGCGCCGCGGCTGGGGCTGCGGGTCCGCCTGGCCTCCATGGGTGCCGGCAAGTGGCAGAACACCGGCGGGGAACGCTCGAAGTTCGGCCTGACCGCCGCCGATGCCCTGGCGGTGGTGGAGGAGCTGCGCGAGGCGGATCTGCTGGAGCGCCTGGAGCTGCTGCACTTCCACCTCGGCTCGCAGATCGCCAACGTCCACGATATCCGCGCGGGTCTCTCGGAGGGGGCACGCTTCTACACTGAGCTACGCCGCCTGGGGGCGCCGGTGAGCAAGGTGGATGTGGGCGGCGGCCTGGGGGTGGACTACGAAGGCACGCGCTCCCGGGCCTTCTGCTCGATGAACTACAGCATCGCCGAGTACGCCCATAACGTGGTGGCCGCCCTCAAGGCGGTCTGCGACGAGGCCGGGCTGCCACACCCGACGCTGATCACCGAGAGCGGCCGCGCCATGACCGCCCACCATGCGGTGCTGGTGACGCCGGTGATCGACACCGACAGCCGCGAGGCCAGCGCCCCGGAACCGCCGCCGGCGGACGCCCCCAAGGTCTTGCGCGAGCTCTACCGCACCCTGGAGGAGCACGCCCAGCGCCCGGCCACCGAGGCCTACCACGACGCCTGCCACTACCTGCAGGAGGCGCGCGGGCTTTACCTCCACGGGGTCCTGGATCTGCCCCAGCGGGCCTACGCCGAGCGCTGCTATCAGGCCATCGGCACGCGGCTGCGCGGGCGGCTCAACCCCGGTCGCCCCCACCAGCGAGAGGTGCTCGACGCCCTCAACGAGGGGTTGGCCGACAAGCTGTTCGCCAACTTCTCGGTGTTCCAGTCGATCCCCGACGTGTGGGCGATCGATCAGATCTTTCCCATCGTCCCCCTCTCGGGGCTCGACCGGCCGGCCTGCCGGCGTGGCGTGGTCCAGGATCTGACCTGCGACTCCGACGGCACCGTCTCGCTCTACGTCGACGGCGACGGGGTGGAGGGCACCCTGCCCCTGCCCGAGCCGGAACCCGGCGAACCGCTATGGCTGGGCATCTTCCTGGTCGGTGCCTATCAGGAGATCCTCGGCGATCGGCACAATCTCTTCGGCGCCACCGACTCGGTGAACGTGGAGGTCGATGAGCAGGGGCACCGATTCATCACCGCCACGCGCGGCGACAGCATCGGCGGGGTCTTGCGCTCGGTGGGCTTCGACGAGCGGGAGCTCAGCGGCGCGTATCGGCGCCGCATCGCCGCCGCCGATCTCGATGATGCGGCCCGCCGCGCCTGCCTGGCCGACCTCGAGGCCGGGCTGCTCGGCGGCACCTATCTGGAGGGCCCCTGAGCGGGGGCACGGGGCGCAAACAAGGAGGCAACGGCATGAAGGCAGGGGTCATCGGCCTGGGCGCGATGGGCAGCGGCATCGCCGGCAATCTGGCCCGCACCGGTCAGCTGGCGGCGGTCTGGAACCGTACCCGCGAGAAGGCCGAGGCGTTCGCCGGCGAGCACGGCGTCGCCCTGGCCGACGAGCCAGCCACCGTGGCCGCGGCCGCCGACGTCATCTTCATCAGCGTCGACGCCGACGCCGACCTGCTGGAGGTGCTCGACGGGCTGGCGGACGGCCTGGAGCCGGGCAAGGTGGTGGTGGACACTTCGACCGTGGCGCCGGATACCGCGCGCCAGGCTGCGGAGAGCATCGCCCCCCGGGGCGGCGTGTTCCTGGACGCCCCGGTCTCCGGCGGTCCGGAGGGGGCCCGTCAGGGGACCATGGTGATGATGGTCGGGGGCGATAGCGCGGTACTCGAGCGCATCCGCCCGGTGCTCGACCCCATCTGCAGCGCCGCCCACGCCATGGGGCCGGTGGGTGCCGGCCAGGCCACCAAGGCGGTCAACCAGATCATGGTCGCCGGGATCATGCAGGGGGTCGCTGCGGCCCTGGCCTACGGCAAGGGGCAGGGGCTGGATCTGCAGCAGGTCATCGAGGTGGTCGGCTCGGGGGCCGCCAGCAACTGGCAGCTGCTCCAGCGCGGCCCCAATATGGTTGAGGACCACTTCCCGCCGGGCTTCCGGCTGGCGTTACACCGCAAGGATCTGGGCATCGTCCGCGACGTACTCGCCGCCGAGGGGATCGAGCTGGAGCTGATCGAGCGCACCCTGGCCGACTACGACCGTCTGGTCGAGCAGGGGCACGGGGATGAGGACATCTCGGCGCTCTACCGGCTGCGCAAGACCGATCTGGGCGCCGACTGAGCGCCGGTCCCCGGGCCGACCCCGGGGACCGCAACGCGGCCCCTAGCCGAGGGTGCGCAGACGGCGGCTGCTGCGCTCGCCCATCTCCGGCAGACCGCGCAGGAGCAGCCAGAAGACCAGGGCCGGGTAGGTCAGCAGCAGGCCGACCACGGCCCAGATGATCCGCGGCACCGGCCGCTTCTCGATCACGACGATGGCCGCCAGGAAGCAGAGCACGCCCAAGTAGTAGGCGGCCAGCACCACCTGCACCCAGGGGCTGTCGATCAGGGTCTCCAGCTCCATCGCCACGCCTGCCGGGTCACCGAAGACGTCGGTGGCGTAGAGGGTGTAGCCCAGAAACCCCAGGCAGGCGACGGTGGCGAGCAACAGGATGCTGCGCAACACAATCATGAAGTCCCTCCTCCAGAAATAGACCGGGGCGCCCGACCCGCCGCCGAGCGGCCCGGCACCAAACCGCTGAACCCTGAACATCCAACGCCCAGCACCGAGCCCGACGCTGAACGCTGATCCCTGAACCCCGAAGGGTTAGCCATCCTGCCGCAGCATCAGCGGCTGGATGTCGTTGTCCTCCATGCGCGTCCGCGCCTCCTCCAGCCGATCGCTATCCTCGAACGGGCCGACCCGGACGCGGTGCCACTCCTCGCCCTCATCCAGCTCGACGGTGTGGATCTGCGCCGGCAGGCCGACCAGGGCCAGGGTGGCGCGCATGCTCTCGGCGTCGTCGTGCCGTTGGAATGAGCCGGCCTGAAGGAGGTAGCTGCGCCCCTCCTCGAAGGTGGCGGCGCGGGAGATCTCGTCCTCCTCCTCGTCCTGGGTGCGCCGCTCATCGGCGCGGCCCAGATCCTCCTCGGGGACGGTGACCTCATCCTGCATCAGCAGTTCGTAGAAGTCGTAGCTGCGCTCGCTCTCCTCGGCCGCCGGCTCGTCCTCCGGCTCCGGCTCCATCTCGGCAGCCGGATCCACCGGGGCGGCATCCTCGCGCCCCTGCTGGTACTGGACGAAGAGCAGCGCGACGGCACCGATCACCCCGCCGATCAGCAGCCACACGAAGCCGGGCACGGCGCGCCGCTCGGTTCGCCGTGCCTGGGCCCCGCCACCGCGGCTGCGGGCGGGGGTGCGGGCCTTGCTGCGCGTGTTGCCCCGGGGCTTGGTGCTCTTCTGCGCCATGGTCCGTCGCTACATGCTCTGCGGGGCGTCGACACCGAGCAGCCCCAGGCCGTTGGCCAGGACCTGCCGGGTGGCCTGCACCAGCGTCAGGCGGGCGTCACGCAGCGCCTCGTCGTCGATGATGAACGGCACCGCGTTGTAGTAGGTGTGGAAGGCGGCAGCCAGCTCGCGCAGGTACTGCGCCACCTGGTGCGGCTCCCGCGCCAGCGCCGCCGATTCGATCACCTCCGGGTACCGGCCGAGGAGATCGAGGAGGATCGCCTCGTGCTCGGCGTCGAGGCGTTCCAGCGCCGCCTCGTCGGGAGTGACGCGGCAGGCCAGGCCGCGCTCCTCGAGCTGGCGGAAGACGCTGCAGATGCGCGCGTGGGCGTACTGGCAGTAGTAGACGGGGTTGTCCGCCGACTCCGACTTGGCCAGGTCCAGGTCGAAGTCCATGTGCTGCTCCGAGCGGCGCATGACATAGAAGAACCGCGCCGCGTCCTTGCCCACCTCGTCTCGCAGCTCGCGCAGGGTGACGAACTCCCCCGAACGGGTGGACATGGGCAGCTTCTCGCCGCCGCGGTAGAGGATGGCGAACTGCACCAGGCGCACATCCAGGCGCTCCGCATCCACCCCCAGCGCCTTCAGGGCGGCCTGGACCCGCGGCACGTAACCGTGGTGGTCGGCCCCCCAGACGTTGACCAGGGTGTCGAAGCCGCGCTCGATCTTGTCCAGGTGGTAGGCGACGTCGGCGGCGAAGTACGTCGTCAGGCCGTTGTCCCGGCGCAGGACCCGGTCCTTGTCGTCGCCGAATACCGAGGCCTGGAACCACAGGGCGCCGTCGGCCCGGTAGGTGTAGCCGGCCTGATCGAGCCGCTCCAGGGCATGCTCGATACGGCCCTGATCGACCAGCTGCCGCTCGGAGAAGTAGCGATGGTAGTGGACCCCGAAGGCGTCCAGATCGGCGCGGATGTCCCCGAGGATGGCCTCCAGGGCAAAGTCGAGGACGCGCCGATAGGCGGTCTCGCCGAGGAGCTCGCGGGAACGGGCCACCAGGGCGTCGAGATACCCCTCCGGGTCATCGTCCTCCGCCGGCAGCCCGGCACCGAGCTCGGCGGCGGTCCGCACGTGTTCGCGGCCGTCGGCCTCGAACAGTTCGCGGGCGTGGGTGACGATGTAATCCCCCTGGTACCCCTTGTTCGGGAAAGAGACCGGCTCGCCGGCGGCCTCGAGGTAGCGCAGCCACAGCGAGGCGGCCAGGATGTCCATCTGCCGCCCGGCGTCGTTGACGTAGTACTCGCGGTGGACGTGGTAGCCGGCCGCCTCGAGAACGCTGGCCAGGGCGTCGCCGAAGGCGGCCCCCCGCCCGTGGCCCACGTGCAGCGGACCGGTGGGGTTGGCGGAGACGAACTCGATATGCACCCGATGCCCCGCCCCCACGTCGCTGCGCCCGTACTCGGCGCCCTGGCGCAGGGCCACGCGGACGCTCTCCTGACGTGCCGCGGTGGTCAGGGTGAAGTTCAGGAAGCCGGGGCCGGCGATCTCCACGCCGGCGATGGCCTCGGAGGCCGGCAGGCGGCTGCGGATGGTCTCGGCCAGGTCCCGCGGTTTCTGCCGCGCGGGCTTGGCCAGGACCATCGCGGTGTTGGCGGCGTAATCACCGTGGGCGCGGTCGCGGGCGCGCTCCACCTGTACCTCGGGCAGCTCGAGGTCCGCCGGCAGTTCGCCGGCCTCGCGCATGGCCTTCAGGGCCTGCGCCAGGAGACTGGCCACGTGTCGCTTCATGGAGGGTCTCCGCTCGGGTCAGGAAAAGCCCGGTATTATCCCGCCGCGCCGGGCAAAATGCCAAGCCGGAGGGCGGATTATTCGCCGCCAGGGGCGATAAGTTCGAAGAACGGCAGGCGCCGATCGTGCGGCGGGGCGCTGTCCGGGTCGTGGCTGATGATGAGCGCGGTGCGCTCGGCCAGCCATGGCGCCAGCCGCCGGGCGACCTCGGCGGCCGTGGCATCGTCGAGTCCGCGGAAGGGCTCGTCGAGAAGGACTACCGGGGCGTCGGTCAGCACCAGACGAGCCAGGGCCAGCCGCCGCGCCTCGCCGCCGGAGAGGCGTCCGCCCCCCTCCCCGACCCACTCGTCGAGGCCCCGCGGGGCGCTACGCACCCGTTCGTCGAGGCCGACGGTGTGCAGCGCCTGCCACATGCGGGCCTCGTCCGCCCGGGGATCGACGATGCGCAGGTTGCCGGCAACGCTGTCGGCGAAGAGTTCGGTGCGCTGGGTCAGGTAGGTGATGCGCGCAAAACGCTCCGCCTCGGCCAGGGCGTGGACGGGGACCCCCTCCAGGGTGACCGTCCCGGCATCGGGCCGGATCAAGCCCGCCACGAGATCGAGCAGGGTCGACTTGCCGCAGCCGGAAGGACCGTGGATCACCACCGTCTCGCCCGGGGCGACGGTCAGCGAGCCATCACGGAGGACCGGGGGCGTATGCGCCGCGTGGCGAAACGTGACCCCCGCCAGGGCTAGGCCGAGGGCCTGGCGGGGGGGCGGATCCACCACCGCCGCGGATTCGTCGGCGGCGGTATCGGCGTGCTCGAGCAGGCGGCGTGCCGCGGCCCGGGTGCGACCCAGGTGCTGCCACGCCCCCGGCAGCGCAGTCAGCGCCTCGCCACCGGCCAGGGCGGCGAGGGCCACCAGCGCCAGCAGCGGACCGCTGATGGCCTCGGCCTGGTAGAGCGGGATACCGACCACCAGCGCCGCGAGCAGCGCACCGTGGGCGAGCAGTCCCACCGCCCCCTCGCCGGCCCCGGTCAGGCGGGCCGCCCGGGCCCGCGCCGCCGCGAGGCCATCAGCGGCCGCCATCAGGCGCTGCTCGTGGCGGCCCACCGCACCGCAGGCCCGCAACTCGGCCAGCCCCTGGACGGCATCGACACCGGCCCCGCGCAGGGCCGGCAGGTGCCGGTCCACCGCCTCGCCGTGCGGCGAACCGCGACGCCAGGCCCACAGCGGCAGGAGAATCCCACCGGCCAGCAGCACCGCTCCGACCGCCAGCCCCGCCGGACCAGCCAGCAGGACCAGCACGGCGATGGTCCCCCCCAAGGTCACCACGGCGGCCAGGCTCGGGCCGATGATCCGCAGGTAGAGGTTGTCCAGGGCCTCGACGTCGGCGGTCATGCGATTGAGCAGGTCGCTGCGGCGCAGCCGGCCGACGCGGGCCAGAGGCAGCGGCGCCAGGGTTCGGAACAGCCAGCCGCGCAGGCGCGCCAGGGTGCGCAGGACCGCATCGTGGTGGACCAGGCGCTCGAAGTAACGGGAAATCGACCGCGCCAGGGCGAAGAAGCGGATGCCGGCGCTCGGCCGGTAGATGTCCAGGTAGGCCCCGGTCAGCCCGGCGACCGCGGTGGCGGTGATGAACCAGCCGGAAAGCCCCATCAGGCCGATGCTGGCCGCAAGGCTGACGATCAGCAGCAGCGTGCCGAGGGCCAGGCGCCAGCACTCCGGGCGCAGATCGCGCAGGAAGGGCATCAGTTCACGCACGGCGATCCTCCACGCAGCGGCCGGCCTCGATCACCAGGTGGCGATCCCCCCAGTCGTGGGTGTCTCGGTCGTGGGCGACCATCAGCACCGTGCGCCGACCGTCGGCCAGTCGGGCGACGGCTGCCAGGACGCGCTCGCGGCTGTCCGGGTCGAGGCCGGCAGTGGGCTCGTCGAGGAGCAGCACCGGGGCCCCGGAGAGCAGCGCCCGGGCCAGCGCCAGACGGCTGGCCTGTCCGCCGGAGAGGCCGTACGCGTCCTCCCCCAGCGGGGTGTCGAGCCCCTCCGGAAGGGCGGCGATGACCCCGTCGAGGTCCGCGTGGCGCAAGGCAGCCCTCAACCGCCGGTCGTCGGCCCCGGGGTCGGCCAGCTGCAGGTTTTCGCGCACGCTGCCGTGGAACAGCCACGGCCGCTGCCCCACCCAGGCCACCGCCCCCGCCGCTGGCGCCGACTCCCCGATGGTCACGCGACCGGTGTCGGGGCGGAGGAAACCCGCAGCCAGGTGCAGCAGGGTCGACTTGCCGGCACCGCTGGGGCCGGAGATGACCACCCGCTGGCCGGCGGGGATGTGCAGCTCCAGGCCGTCGAGCGCCGGCGCCTCCGCCCCGGGGAAGGCGACGGTAACCCGGTGGAAGCCGAGGGGCCGGGGGTCGGGCACCGGCAGGTCGGTCTGCGGATCGCGTCGCACCGGGCCGGGCGCCGCCGGGGCGGGCTCGTCCGCCGCCGGGAGGGGGTCCTCGAGCAGTTCCAGGATCTCCGCGGCGGCCCCCACGGCGGCGGCCCGATCGTGGTAGTGCTGCGCCAGGCGGCGCAGAGGGAAGAAGACCTCCGGGGCAAGGAGCAGGATGAACAGCCCGGCGAACAGGCCCAGCTCCGGCCCGGGACCGAAGTGCAGATAACCGAGCAGGGAGAAACCGACGTAGATCGCCACCAGGGCGATGGAGATGGCGGCGATCAGCTCGAGCGCCGCCGAGGAGAGGAAGGCCACGCGCAGGACCGACAGGCTCCGGCGCCGGTACTCCTCAGCGGCCCCCTCCACCGCCTCGGCGGCGGCATCGGTGGCGCGGAAGATACGCAGCGTGGCCAGGCCGCGCAGGCGATCGAGGAAGTGCGCACTGATCCGGGCCAGGCTCTGCTGCTGACGCCGGGACAGACGCGCCGCCCCCATCCCCACCAGCGCCATGAACAGCGGCACCAGCGGCGCAGCGATGAGCAGCAGCAGCCCGGCAAGCAGGTCGACGCCGGTGATCAGGGCGATGAACACCAACGGGGCGACCACTGCCAGCACCATCTGCGGCAGGTAGTGGGCGTAGTAGCCCTCCAGGGCCTCGACCTGCTCGACCAGGGCGCTGGCCACGGCCCCGCTGTGGTGGCCCTGCAGGCGCACTGGGCCGAGGGCGGCGATGTGGCGGTAGAGCCGTCGGCGGACGGCTGCGGTGATGACCCAGGCGGCGCGGGCACCGGCCGCCGCCCGCGCCCAGGTGGCACCGGCCCGGGCCGCGAAGACCGCAGCCAGCAGGGCCAGTGCCCCCCAAAGCTCAGCGAGCGGGGTGGCGCGGATGACCGCCTGATCGATGACCCAGGCGATGAGCAGTGCCTGGAGGACGACCAGGACCGTGTCCGCCAGGCCCGCACCGACCGTCGCGGCCATCGCGGGGCGGGCCTGGCGGGCCTGGTCGAGCAGCCAGCGCCCCGCCGCCCGCTCGCCGCCGCGGGGTTCATCGGCCACCGGCAAGGCTCAGTGGTAGCCGCCCTGCACCTTCCCGCGGAAGATCCAGTAGGTCCAGACCGTATAGCCGATGATGATCGGCAGCAGGAAGAGGATGCCAAGCAGGAGGAAGAGCTGCGCCTCCGGGGCCGATGCCGCGTCCCGGAAAGTGATCTCCGGCGGCACCATGTACGGCCACTGGCTGGCAACCAACCCGAGGTAGACGGTGACGAACAGGCCAAGCCCGGCGATGAACGGCACCAGTTCCTGGCGCTTGCGCAACGCGGACCAGAACAGCCCTACGGCCAACGCACCGAGCAGGGGCAAGGGCCAGAGCATGGTCCACGCCTCCTGCCAGCGCTCCAGTACACGCTCGGAGGTCAGCGGGGTCCAGACCGAGATGCCCAGCAGACAGACCACCAAGAGCAGGAGCAGCCACGGGGCCACACGGTAGAGCCACCGCTGCGTGGCACCCTCGGTCTTGAGGATGCCCCAGGCGGCGCCAAGCAGCGCATAGCCGACCACCAGCGAGACCGCGGTGAAGACGGTGAACGGCGTCAGCCAGTCGAAGGGCCCGCCGACGTAGGTGAAGCCATCCACCTCGAAGCCCTGGATGTAGGTGCCGACCACGAAGCCCTGGGCCGCGGCGGCGAGGATCGAGCCGCCGGCGAAGGCGGCGTTCCAGAATCCGCGTGTCTTCGAGGATTTAAAACGGAACTCGAAGGCCACGCCGCGGAAGATCAGGCCGGCGAGCATCAGGAAGACGCCCAGGTAGAGCGCCGGCAGGTAGATGGCGTAGACCGCCGGGAAGGCGGCCAGCAGGCCAGCGCCACCGAGGATCAGCCAGGTCTCGTTGCCATCCCAGACCGGGGCGACGCTGTTCATCAGGTCGTCCCGGACCTGCTCGCTGGGCGTAAACGGATAGAGAATCCCGACGCCGAGGTCGAAGCCGTCGAGCAGGATGTACATGAACACCCCGAGGCCGATGATCCCCATCCAGATGATGGTGATGTCGATTAGTTCCATGTCGCTACCTCACCGCGAGCTGGTGGAGAAATCCGGGTCGTCGTCGAACGGGACATCCGCCGCCGAGAAGGGGCGCTTGGCGTGCGCCGGCTCCTCCACGGAGCCCACCCCCTCCGGCCCGTTACGCACGATCCGCGTGACGTAGTAGAGGCCGGCAGTAAAGATCACGGCGTAGACCACCACATACCCGATCAGGGTCACCAGCGCCATCCAGCCGGTCAGCGACGGCGTCACCCCTTCGGCCAGGGTCATCTGGCCGTAGATCAACCACGGCTGACGGCCGATCTCGGTAACGAACCAGCCGGTGAGCACCGCCACGAAGGGCAGCGGGATCATCAACTGGAGTGTGTGCAGGAACGGTCGACTCTCAAACAGCCGACCGCGCATGCGCAGCCAGGCGCTCCACAGAGCCACCAGCAGCATCACCACGCCGATCCCGACCATGATGCGGAACGACCAGAAGACGATCCCCACCGGCGGCCGCTCCTCGGCACTGACCTCCTTGAGCCCGGGCACCTCACCGTCCCACTGGTGGGTCAGGATGAAACTGGCGAGATTGGGAATGCCCACGGCCAGGTGGTTGGTCTCGGCGGCCGAGTCGGGGATAGCGAAGAGGTACAAGGGGGCGCCCTCGCGGGTCTCCCAGGCGCCTTCCATGGCGGCGACTTTGGTGGGCTGATGCTCAAAGGAGTTCAGCCCGTGGATGTCGCCCATGAAGATCTGCGCCGGGGCGACCAGCAGCAGCAGCCACAGGGTCATGCTCAGCGCCTTGCGGTTCATCTCCACGGCGCGGTTGCGCAGCAGGAAGTAGGCGCTGACGCCGGCAACGACGAAACCACCAGTGAGCAGCGAGGCCAGCGCCACGTGCCCGAAGCGGGGCCACAGCGAGGGGTTGAAGATCGCCTCGGCCCAGGAGGTGACGTGGACGATGCCATCGCGGAACTCGAAGCCCTGCGGGGTGTGCATCCAGGAGTTGGCGGAGAGGATCCAGAACGAGGAGATGAACGTGCCGATGGCCACCATACAGGCGGCGAACAGGTGCGTTCCCCGCGGGACCCGGTCGCGGCCGAAGAGCAGAATGCCGAGGAACACGGCCTCGAGGAAGAAGGCGGTCAGCACCTCGTAGGAGAGGATCGGGCCGAGGAAGTTGGCCGTGGCGAAGGAGAACTCACTCCAGTTGGTGCCGAACTGGAAGGACATGACCACGCCGGAGACCACGCCCATACCGAAGACCACGGCGAAGATCTTGATCCAGAACTCCGACAGGCGCCGGTAGGTCGGGCTGTCGGTGCGGTACCACAGCGCCTCGAGGACGGCGATGTAGGCCGCCAGCCCGATGGTGAACACCGGGAACAGGGCGTGGAACGAGACCACGAAAGCGAATTGCATCCGCGACAAGAGCAGCGGGTCGAGGGCTTCCATCGTAGCGGCACCTCCTGCCTGAGAACTGAATCCGGCACCGCCGGGCGGTGCATGCAGCGCCGATCGGGCGCTTGAATCAACGAAACCTTAACTAAAGGGGTTCTAAATAACCACCCGTCCGTGGGCCGATGCGGCGCTTCCGGTCGGCCATCAGTGGGCCTGTTCCCAATCATCGCCAACACCGAGCTCGACTTCCAAGGGAACCGACACCATGCCGCGATCCGATCCCTCCATCAGCCGGCGCACCTCATCGCCCACCGCCGTTGCCTGCGCCTCAGGGACCTCGAGCACCAACTCATCGTGCACCTGCATCACCAGTCGGCTCTCCGGGAAGCGCTCATTGAGCAGGGCGTCGACGTCGATCATGGCCCGCTTGATGACATCCGCCGCGGTCCCCTGCATAGGGGCATTGATGGCGGTGCGCTCGGCGTACTCGCGGCGCTGACGGTTGCGGCTGTGGATCTCCGGGACGTGCAGTCGGCGGCCAAACACGGTCTCCACATAACCCTGCTCCCGGGCCTGCTCGCGCGCCCGATCCATGAAGGCACGCACACCGGGGTAGCGCTCGAAGTAACGGTCGATGTAGGTCTGCGCCTCGTCGCGCGGGATGCCCAGCTGCCGCCCCAGGCCCCAGGCGGACATGCCGTAGATCAGCCCGAAGTTGATCGCCTTGGCGGCGCGGCGCTGCTCGTCGTTGACCTCATCGGCGGCGAAGACCTCGGCGGCGGTGGCGCGGTGGATGTCCTCGCCCTGCTCGAAGGCCCGGCGCAGGCCCTCATCGCCGGAGAGGTGGGCCATGATGCGAAGCTCGACCTGGGAGTAATCGGCGGTGATCAGCCGGTGCCCGGGGCTGGCCACGAAGGCCTTGCGGATGCGCCGCCCTTCCGGGGTGCGCACCGGGATGTTCTGCAGGTTGGGATCGGATGAGGAGAGCCGTCCGGTCGCCGCCACCGCCTGATGGTAGGAGGTGTGCACACGACCGGTGTCCCGGTGGATCAGCTGCGGCAGCTTGTCGGTATAGGTGGACTTGAGCTTGGACAGCCCCCGATGCTCAAGGATCAACCGCGGCAGTTCGTGGCCCCGCGCGCTGAGCTCTTCGAGCACCGACTCGGCGGTAGACGGCTGGCCCTTGGGGGTGCGCTGGATCACGGGCAATCCCATACGCTCGAAGAAGATCTCCTGGATCTGCTTGGGTGAGCCGAGGTTGAACGCCTCGCCGGCCTCCTCGTGGGCGCGCTGCTCCACCTCGGCCATGCGCCCGGCCAGCTCCTCGCTCTGGCGCTCCAGCAGGTCGCAATCGACCCGCACCCCGTGGCGCTCCATGCGCGAAAGAACCGGCAACAGGGGCATCTCGAGTTGGCTGAAGACTCGCAGCAGCCCCGATTCGGCCTGCAGCCGGGGGTAAAGAAGTTGATGAAGGCGCAGCGCGATGTCGGCGTCCTCGGCGGCGTAGTGGCCGGCACGCTCGACGTCGATCTCGGCGAACGGGACCTGCCGCACCCCTTTGCCGCAGAGCTGCTCGTAGCTGGTGACCTCGACCCCCAGGTACTTGCTGGCCAGCGAGTCCATGTCGTGGCGGGTCGCCGTGGAGTCGAGGACGTAGGACTCGAGCATACTGTCGTAGGCCACCCCGCGCAGCTCGATCCCGTAGCGGGCCAGGACACTCATGTCGTACTTGAGGTTCTGACCCATCTTCTCCGGCTGCTCGGCCTCGAGCAGGGGGCGCAGCGCGTCGAGCACCCGGTCCCGGTCGAGCTGGTCCGGGGCACCGGGCCCGCAGTGGGCCACGGGCAGATAGGCGGCCTGCCCCGGCTCGACAGCCAACGACACGCCGACGATCTCGGCATCCATGTAGTTGAGGCTGTTCGTCTCCAGGTCGATGGAGAAGGCATCGGCGTTGCGTAGCCGCTCCATCCAGGCGGCGAGACCGTGGTCGTCGAGGACCACCTCGTAGGCCACCTCGGGCGCGTTGGGGGGGAGACTGGCGCCGGTGCCGTCGGCTGCGGCGGCGGCGTCGCCGGCCTGCAGCTCGGCGAGGAAGCGACGCATACCGTAGCGCTGATAGAGCCCACCGAGGGTCTCGCGGTCCGGGCTCTGGCGAACCAGGTCCTCCGGGGCGACCTCGAGGGCCAGGTCGCAGCGGATGGTGACCAGATCCACCGACAGCGGCAGCTCGTCGAGATGGGCGCGGAGGCTCTCGCCGACCTTACCGCGGATCTCGTCGGCCTGCTCGCGCAGTGCGTCGAGGCTGCCGTAGGCATTGAGCCACTTGGCAGCGGTCTTCGGTCCGACCTTGGGAACACCGGGGATGTTGTCCGAGGTGTCGCCCACTAGGGCCAGGTAGTCGCGGATCAACTCGGGGGGGACACCAAACTTCTCGCGCACCCCCTCCGGGTCCAGACGGGTGCCGCTCATGGTGTTGAGCAAGGTCACCTGTTCGTCCACCAGCTGCGCCATGTCCTTGTCCGTGGTGGAAATCAGGACCGGCCCCGAGGCGCGCGCGGCCAGGGTCCCGATGACATCGTCGGCCTCCACACCGGGCACCTCGAGCACCGGCACCCCGAGCGCAGCGATGATCGCCTTGAGCGGCTCCCGCTGGGCACGCAGTTCATCGGGCATGGGTGGCCGGTGCGCCTTGTACTGCTCGAAGAGCTCATCGCGAAAGGTCTTGCCCGGGGCGTCGAAGACCACGGCGAAGCGCGCCTCGGGCTCCTCGGCAAGGAGCTTGTGGAGCATGTTAACCACGCCGTAGAGCGCCCCGGTCGGTTCGCCGTTGGCGTTGGTCAGTGCCGGCAGGGCGTGGAAGGCGCGGTAGAGGTAGGAGGAGCCGTCCACCAGGACCAGGCGGTCGTCCGGTTGTGTCATGCGTTCGCTCTCTGTGACTGTCAGCGGGCTACGCGGCTATGATAAAGGTTGCAGGCCCGGACACGATCAACAGCGCAGCCACGGAGCCCTATGGATCCCAAGAACCCCTTCGCGCACCAGGAGCGCATCCCGCTGAACGGTGCCACCCTCACCCGCGAGTCCTGGAAGATCTTCCAGATCATGGCCGAGTTCGTGGAGGGCTTCGAGCGCCTGTCGGCGATCAAACCCTCGGTGAGCATCTTCGGCTCGGCCCGGGTTGCCCCGGATCATCCCTACTACCAGCTCGCTGAGCAGGTGGCGCGGGAGGTCTCCGACGCCGGCTTCTCGGTGGTCAGCGGCGGCGGCGGGGGCATCATGGAGGCAGCCAACAAGGGGGCCCAGGCGGGCAAGTCGCCCAGCGTGGGCCTCAACATCCAGCTGCCCAAGGAGCAGGAGGCGAATCCGTACCAGGACATCGCCCTGCACTTCCGGCACTTCTTCTCGCGCAAGGTGATGTTCGTCAAGTACGCCTCGGCCTACGTGGTGCTGCCCGGCGGGTTCGGGACGCTGGACGAGCTGGCCGAGATCCTCACCCTGGTCCAGACCGGGAAGACGCCAAAGATCCCCATCATCCTGGTACACAGCCCGTTCTGGGAGAAGCTGGTGGAGTGGTTCCAGGAGCGGCTGGTGGCCGAGGCGGCCATCGATGCCGACGACATGCACCTGTTCAAGGTCGTGGATACCCCGGAGGAGGTGGTGGCAGCCATCTTCGATCACTACGAGGACCGCGGCTTCCAGCCCTCCCGCGAGGAGCGGGAGATCCTGCTCGATCTCTAGAGGAGCGCCCGCCATGATGAGTAAGCGGGTTGCCGCCGGTGCCGCTGGGGTCGGCCTGGCGATGCTGCTGAGCGCTCAGGCCGCCGGCGGCTTCGAGGCCGATGAGCGGATCACGGTGACACCACCGCCGCCGCCCGAGGCCCTGGTGCGTGACGAACCGGACCTCGAGCCGACGGTCACCATCGTCCAGCGCGACTGGGCGGTCATCGAGGAGTACCGGGTGGACGGACAGATCTACGCGGTACGCATCCAGCCCGCCGTCGGGCCGCCGTACCTGCTCTACGACACGACCGGAGACGGCGTCCTCGACGGCAGCGGGGGCGACTACCACGCCCACGACCCGCCGCGCACACCGCTATGGCGGCTGTTCAGCTGGTAGCCGGTTCCAGGCCGGCGCGGCCGGCGATCAGCCACTTGGTCCCGGCGCTATCGAACCGGACCTGCAGGCGGGCATTGGGGCCGCTGCCCTCACAGTGAAGGAGCACGCCGTCGCCGAACCGCGGGTGGTGGACACGGCTGCCCAGACTCAACCCCTCGGGCGGGGCGTCGGCCGGCAGCGACGAGCCGCTCCCGCCGGACGCAGGCACCGACGGGGGCCCCCGCCGTACGGACATGCGTGGACGGACCTCCTCGAGATGCTCACCGGGTATCTCGGTGAGAAAGCGCGATGGCCGGGCCAACTGATCCATGCCGTGCAGGCGCCGCTTCTCGGCGTGGGTCAGGATCAGCCGCTGCCTGGCCCGGGTCATGCCGACATAGCACAGCCTGCGCTCCTCCTCCAGACGGCCGGGCTCCTCGACGGACATGCGGTGGGGGAACAACCCCTCCTCCATCCCTACTAAAAAGACCACCGGGAACTCCAGCCCCTTGGCCGAGTGCAGGGTCATCAGCTGCACCGAGTGCTCCCAGTCGTCGGCCTGCCCCTCGCCGGCCTCCAGGGCGGCGTGGGTGAGAAAGGCCGCCAGGGGGTCCAGATCATCTTCCGGCTCATCGCGCTGGGCGAAGGTGCGCGCGGCGGTCACCAGCTCGTCGAGGTTCTCCAGACGGGCCTCGTCTCGCTCGTGGTGGCGGCGCAAGTCGGTGCGGGCGATCACCTGCTCCACCTGATCGTGGAGCGGTCGGTCGGTGAGCTCACTGTCCAGGGCGTCGATGCGTTCCAGGAAGCTGGCCAAGGCGTTGCGCGCCCGGGCGGCCAGGGCCCGGCTGCCGGTCAGCTCCCGGGCGGCCCGCCACATCGAAACGTCGGCCTCCCGGGCGGCGTAGCGGACCGCGTCGACGGTCTTGGCGCCGATGCCGCGCGGCGGGGTGTTGACCACCCGTTCGAAGCTGGCGTCGTCGTGGCGATTGGCCACCAGGCGCAGGTAGGCCAGGGCATCCTTGACCTCGGCGCGTTCGAAGAAGCGCAGCCCCCCGTAGACGCGGAACGGCAGCCGGGCGGCGTGGAGTTCGTGCTCGAGGGCGCGGGACTGGGCGTTGGAGCGGTAGAGGATGGCGAAGTCGGCATGGCCGTAGCCGCCCTCCTCGCTCAGCTGGCGAATACGATCGACCACCCAGCGCGCCTCGTCGACCTCGTTGAACGCGGCGTAGAGGGTGATCGGCTCGCCGCTCCAGCCGTCGGTCCACAGCTGCTTGCCCAGCCGGCCGCTGTTGTGCTCGATCAGCCGGTTGGCAGCGTCGAGGATGGTGCCGGTGGAGCGGTAGTTCTGCTCCAGGCGGACCACCCGGACGTCGCCCATCTCCCGCCGGAAGTGCTCGATGTTCTCCACCCGGGCACCCCGCCAGCCGTAGATGGACTGGTCGTCGTCGCCGACAACAAACAGCTCCGACTGCTCGCCGCCGAGCAGCTTCAGCCAGCGATACTGCAGGGCATTGGTGTCCTGGAACTCGTCGACCAGGATGTGGGCAAAGCGCCGCTGGTAGTGGCCAAGGAGCTCGGGGTCGTCGCGCAGCAGCTCGTAGGCGCGCAGCAGCAACTCGGAGAAATCCACCAAGCCACCACGACGGCACGCCTGCTCGTAATCGTGGTAGACGGCCAGCAGCTCCTGCTGATAATCGCCCCCGGCCTCGGTCACGTCGCTGGGACGCTCCCCCTCCTCCTTGCGCGCGCTGATGAATCCCCGCACCTGGCGCGGCGGGAAGCGGGACTCGTCGTTGCCCCGGGCGCGCAGGACCCGCTTGACCACGCGCAGCTGGTCATCGGCATCGAGGATCTGGAAACCTTCGGGGAGCCCAGCGCGCTGGGCGTGCTGACGCAACAGACGGTGGGCGATGCCGTGGAAGGTGCCGACCCACATGCCGGCGGTAGCGATGCCGAGGAGTTCGCCGATGCGCCCGCGCATCTCGCCGGCCGCCTTGTTGGTGAAGGTGACCGCCAGGATGGCGAACGGCGAAGCCCCCTCGACCTGCACCAGGTAGGCGGCGCGCCGGGTGAGCACGCGGGTCTTGCCACTGCCGGCCCCGGCCAACACCAGGGCGCGGCCCGGAGGCAGGCACACGGCCTCGCGCTGGGCATCGTTGAGATCCGCGGTCAGGGCATCGATGGGCATATCAGGCTGCCGGCAGGGTCTGGGTCGGGTCTTGAAGCACCGCGGCACTGCGCATCCGTTCGACCAGCTCGCGGAAGGTGGGTTCGCGGGCGGTGCCCACCCGCCAGTAGAGGGCCAGGTCGCGACTGGGGGCAGGTTCGGCGAAGGGCCGCAGGCTAATGGCAGCGTGATCCGGGCCCAGGCGCGAGGCGGCCGCCGCCAGAGCCGGCAACAGGGTCACGCCGACCCCGGCGGCCACCATCTGGCGCAGGGTCTCGAGGCTCGTGGCGCGGAACGCCGCCGCCTCGCCCACGTCGTTGCGCCGGCACAGTTCCAGGGCCTGTTCGCGCAGGCAGTGCCCCTCCTCGAGGAGCATCAGTTCGGTCTGCTGCAGATCCTTGGCGTCGACCGGTTCCGGGCGATCCAGGTCGTGGCCGCGGGGCACCGCCAGATAGAACGGCTCATGGCAGAGCGGTTCGGAGACCAGGTCGTCGCCGGCGATCGGCGAGGCCAGGATGGCGCCGTCCAGGCTGCCGGCACGGAGCTGATCGAGCAGGCGCTGGGTCAGGTCCTCGCGCAGATGCAGGCGCAGGCGCGGATAGCTCTGCGCCAGGTCAGGGATGACGTGGGGCAGCAGGTACGGGCCGGCGGTGGGGATCACACCCAGGCGGACATCCCCGGTCATCGGCTCGGCCTGGGCCCGTGCCACCTCGACCATGTCGTCGACGGCGCTGAGGATGCTGCGGGCGCGTTCGGCCAACCGCTCGCCCAGGGGCGTGAGGAGCACCCGGCGGCGGTTGCGCTCGACGAGCTGGACCTCGAGGTACTCCTCGAGCTTTTTCAGCTGCGTGGAGAGCGTCGGCTGGCTGACATAGCAGGCGCGGGCCGCCCGCCCGAAGTGGCGGTGTTCGGCCACGGCGACCAGGTAGCGGAGGTCGCGCAGGTTCATGTGGCGGGTCCTGTCATTCGACGGTGACCGACTTGGCCAGATTGCGCGGCTTGTCGACATCCGTGCCGCGCAGCACGGCCACGTGGTAGGCGAGCAGCTGTAGCGGGACGGTGTGGATCACCGGCGAGATGGGGTCCGGGCCCGCAGGAACGGGCAACACTTGGTAGCCACCCGTGGAACGCAGTGCTGCGGCGTCGTCGGCGAAGACGAACAGGCGTCCCCCGCGGGCGCGGACTTCCTGGAGGTTCGACTGCAGCTTGTCGAGCAGATCGTCCCGTGGGGCGACGGCCACCACCGGCATGCCGTCGTCGACCAGGGCCAGCGGGCCGTGCTTGAGCTCGCCGGCCGGGTAGGCCTCGGCGTGGATGTAGGAGATCTCCTTGAGCTTAAGCGAGCCCTCGAGGGCCACCGGGTAGTGCGCGCCGCGCCCGAGGAACAGGGCGTGGGCTCGGTCGACGAACTGCTCAGCCAGCTCGGCCACCTGGGCCTCGACGGCAACGGCCCGCTCCAGGGCGCCGGGCAGCTGCACGGCGGCGCGAACCAGTTCCTGCTCGGACTGGGGCCGCCCGCGGCGCCGGGCGAAGGCGGCAACCAGCAGCAGCAGCGCGGTCAGCTGCGTGGTGAACGCCTTCGTGGAGGCGACGCCAATCTCCGGCCCGGCCCGGGTGAGCAGGGTCAGGTCGGCCTCGCGCACCAGGGAACTCTCGGGGACATTGCAGATGGCCAGCACACCGGCGTAGCCGAGCCGGCGCGACTCGCGCAGGGCGGCCAGGACGTCGGCGGTCTCGCCGGATTGCGAGATGACCACCACCAGGGTCCCCGGCGTGACGGCGTGCGCCCGGTAGCGGAATTCGCTCGCCACCTCGACATCGCAGGGCAGGCCGGCGTAGGTCTCGGCCCAGAACCGGGCGATCAGCCCGGCGTGGTAGGAGGTGCCGCAGGCCACGATCTGCAGGCGCTCGGCCTGGTCGAGGAGCTGCTCGGCGCCAGGGCCGAAGGCGGCCTCGAGGACACGACCGTCGGCGTGACGGCCCTCCAGGGTCTCGGCCACGGCAGCGGGCTGCTCGTGGATCTCCTTGAGCATGAAGTGGCGGTAGCCACCCCGCTCCACAGACTCGGCACTGAGTTCCGATACGCGGACCGGCCGCTCGACGGTATGGCCATCGGCGTCGTAGATGGCCACGCCGTCGCGGTGGATATCGGCGACATCGCCGTCCTCAAGGAAGATGAACTGGCGGGTGACCGGCAGCAGCGCGGCGACGTCCGAGGCCACGAAGTGCTCGCCGATGCCAACGCCGATAACCAGGGGGCTGCCGCGGCGGCAGGCGATCATCCGCCCGGGCTCGCGGGCCGAAACGACGGCGAAGGCGTAGGCCCCCTCGAGTTCCGATAGCCCGCCCTGCACCGCGGCGAACAGATCGGCACCCCGGCTGTGCCGATCGGCGAAGAGCGTGACGGCGACCTCGGTGTCCGTCTCGGACTGGAAGCGGTAGCCGGCCGCCTCCAGGCGCTCGCGCAGGCGCTCGTGGTTCTCGATAATGCCGTTATGGACCAGCGCCACCTCGCCGGCGGCGGTGTGCGGATGGGCGTTGACGTCGTTGGGCACGCCGTGGGTGGCCCAGCGGGTGTGGGCGATGCCCGTGCCGCCGGCCGGCAGCTGCGGCTCGAGGACGCTGGCCAGGTCATCCACCCGGCCCGCCACCCGGGTCCGCGATAGGTGGCCGTCGGCATCGATCACGGCCATCCCGGCCGAATCATATCCCCGGTATTCCAGGCGCCTCAGGCCTTCGAGGAGGACCGGGGCAACATCACGCTGCGCACAAGCACCGACAATCCCGCACATATCAGCGGATCCAGATCCCTTGCTCGTTGGGCACCAGCAGCACCGAGCAGGGGCAGTTACGGCAGACCTGCTGCGCGGTACTACCCAAGGCGAGGTCCCGGCCCGGCCCGTCGCCGCGCTTGCCCACCAGGACCATGCTGCTGCGCTCCTTCTCGGCGACGTTGCGGATGACCCGCGAGGGCGTGCCGGTCTCCAGACGCGTGGTGACGTCGATACCGCGAGCCTGGGCCTGTTCGGCGAAATGCTGCAGGCGCTCCTGCCCTTCGGTGCGGGTATCCTCGTCGGTGACGTGCAACACCGTCAGTGCACCGACCTGCTCCCCAACATCCAGGGCCAGCGCCTGGGCGGCGGCGGCCTTCTTGGAGAAGTCGGTGGCCAGCATCGGCCGCTGGAAGGTCTCGCCGTGGCCGAAGGTGTTCGGATCGGGATCGATGCGCTCCATGAGCACCGGCAGGGCGGTCTGCCGGGCCAGCTCCAGAACCGTGGACCCGTGGTAGAACTCGCGCAGCAGCCCCTCGCCTCGCGAACCGAGGAGGATCAGCTGGGCGCCGTAACCGCGCCCGATCTTGGCCAACTCCGGTGCGGGAAAGCCGATCGGCTGCTGGATGTCGACCTGGTAGCCGGCCGCCTGGAGGTCTGACTGCTTCTGCGCAAGACGGCGGCGGGCCTCGGCCCGATGGCCCTCGCTGAGGTCGTCCGGATCGTCGATACGCAGGACATCGACCAGCGTGAACTGCTTCGCCCCAAACTTGTGCAGCTCGCTGACGGCATCGAGCAGCGGCTGGTAAGGGGACTCGAAGTGCACCGCAACGACTGTGTGGTCGAACATGCTCGCTCCTTACTCTTCCTTGGCACCGCCGGACGCCGGCGTCGCATCGTTATCATCGGGAGGTCCGCGACGGCCCGTCAAGCCGGGGTGCTGCCAGCCGGGGATGGTCCGGGCGCGGCTGCGGCCCACGGTGAGGGCGTCGGCCGGCGCATCGCTGGTCAGGGTGGTCCCGGCGCCGATGGTCGCCCGCGCCCCCACCTGGACCGGCGCGACCAGCTGGCTCCCGGAGCCGATGAAGGCATCCTCACCAATCTGCGTACGGTGCTTCTCGGCCCCGTCGTAGTTGCAGGTGATGGTGCCGGCCCCCAGGTTGGCCCGGGCCCCGACCTCGGCGTCTCCGACGTAGGTCAGGTGGTTGGCCTTTGCGCCAGGGCCCAGGCGGGCTGCCTTGGTCTCGACGAAATTTCCCACCCGGGCGCCCTCCTCGAGCACGGTCCCTGGACGCAGATGGGCGAAGGGGCCGACGCGGCACCCTGCGCCAATGTGGGCTTGCTCGACCACAGTATAGGGGCCGACTTGGGCCCCGTCCTCGATCACGCAGTCGCGCAGGATCACCCCTTGGCCGACCTGCACCCCATGGCCCAGCTGCACTTCGCCCTCCAGGGTGCAGTCAGCGTCCACAGCGCAGTCGGTACCGTGGCGGACCGCACCACGCAGGGTGAACCGGTGCGGCGCTACCAGGCGCAGCCCTCCCTGCAGCAGGCGCCGCGCCCAGCGTCGCTGGAACGCCTCTTCCACCTCCGCGAGCTGGACCAGGTCGTTGATGCCGCTGGCTTCGCCGGCCTCGCTCGTGAACCGGGCACGCACCGGGGTGCCGTCCGCCCTCGCCGCCGCCACCGCATCGGTCAGGTAGTACTCGCCCTGGGCGTTGTCGGCGGACAGAGCGGCCATCCAGCGACGCAGATCACCGGCCGATGCGGCCAGAAGGCCGGTGTTGACCTCATCGACGCGACGCTGCTCCGGGTCGGCGTCCTTTTCCTCGACGATGGCCACCACGGCGCCGTCGTCATCACGGATGATGCGGCCGTAACCGGTCGGGTCCGGGACCCGGGCTGCCAGGAGTTCCAGTCCATCTCCGGCAAGCAGGGGTTTGAGGGTCTCAGGGGTGACCAGGGGGACGTCACCATAGAGGACCAGCACCCGGTGATCGTCCGGGATCTGCGGCAGCGCGCACGCCACCGCGTGCCCGGTCCCGAGTTGGCGGGGCTGTTCAACCCAGTAGACCGGGTAATCGGCGTGCGCGGCGGCGACCTGATCGCCGCCGTGGCCGTAGACCACGTGAACCTGCTCCGGCCCCAGGGCCAGGGCCGTATCCAGGACGTGGGCAAGCAGGGGGCGCCCAGCCAGCGGTTGCAGAACCTTAGGCTGGGCCGAGCGCATGCGGGTCCCTTTGCCCGCAGCCAGTATGACCACGGCAACAGGTGCCCGCATGGTCGGTTCCTCCGTTCGGGTCAGCGCTTGGCCCGCTTGCGCAGGCTCTCCAGGGTTCGCAGCTGCGCCATGGCCTCGGCAAGCTCCGCCTGGACCGAGCTGTAGTCCACCTCGTCCTTCTGCTCGCGGAGCTTCTCCTCGGCCCGCCGCTTGGCCTCGAGGGCCGCGGCCTCGTCGATGTCCCGGGCACGGACCGCCGTGTCGGCGAGGACGGTGACCTTGTGCGGCTGGACCTCGAGCAGGCCCCCGGAGGCGTAGAAGAAGAATTCCTCTTCGTCGCCCTCCGGGGTGATGCGCAGCTCACCCGGACGCAACCGGGTCAGCAGCGGAGCGTGACGCGGGGCTATGCCCACGTCACCCTCGGCCGCCGGCGCAATGACCATGCTCGCCTGGCCGGCGTACAGCTGCTCTTCAGCACTTACGATGTCGACTTGGAGCGTGCTCATGGCACCCCCGGATTACAGGTTCTTGGCCTTCTCGGCGGCCTCTTCGACGGTACCGACCATGTAGAACGCCTGCTCGGGCAGGTGGTCGTACTCGCCGTCGATGATCGCCTTGAAGGACGCGACGGTGTCCTTCAGCGAGACGTACTTACCGGGCATACCGGTAAACACCTCTGCGACGAAGAACGGCTGGGACAGGAAGCGTTGGATCTTACGCGCCCGGGAGACGGTGAGCTTGTCCTCTTCGGAGAGCTCGTCCATGCCCAGGATCGCGATGATGTCCTTGAGCTCCTTGTAGCGCTGCAGGACGCCCTGAACGCCGCGGGCGACGTCGTAGTGCTCCTGGCCGATGACCAGCGGGTCGAGCTGCCGCGAGGTGGAGTCCAGCGGGTCGACGGCCGGGTAGATGCCCAGCTCGGCGATCTGGCGCGACAGCACGATGGTGGCGTCCAGGTGAGCGAACGTCGTCGCCGGCGCCGGGTCGGTGAGGTCGTCGGCCGGGACGTAGACTGCCTGGACGGAGGTGATGGAGCCGGTCTTCGTGGAGGTAATGCGCTCCTGGAGCTTGCCCATCTCCTCCGCCAGCGTCGGCTGATAACCCACCGCCGAGGGCATACGGCCGAGCAGCGCCGAGACCTCCTGACCGGCCAGCGTGTAACGGTAGATGTTGTCGATGAACATCAGCACGTCACGCCCCTCGTCACGGAAGTACTCGGCCATGGTGAGGCCGGTCAGCGCGACGCGCAGACGGTTACCCGGCGGCTCGTTCATCTGGCCGTAGACCAGCGAGACCTTGTCGAGGACGTTGGAGTCCTTCATCTCGTGGTAGAAGTCGTTGCCCTCGCGGGTCCGCTCGCCGACGCCAGCAAAGACCGAGTAGCCGGAGTGCTCCACCGCGATGTTGCGGATGAGCTCCATCATGTTGACGGTCTTGCCGACACCCGCACCGCCAAACAGCCCGACCTTGCCGCCCTTCGCGAACGGGCAGAGCAGGTCGATGACCTTGATGCCGGTCTCCAGCAGCTCCTGACCACCGGACTGCTCCTCGTAGCTCGGCGCATTGCGGTGGATCGACCAGCGCTCGTCGGTCTTGACCTCGCCGGCCTCGTCCACGGGCTCGCCAAGCACGTCCATGATCCGCCCCAGGGTCCCCTGGCCCACCGGCACGGAAATCGGGTTACCGGTGTTCGAGACCTTCTCCGAGCGCGTCAGCCCGTCGGAGGACCCCATGGCGATCGTGCGGACGACGCCATCGCCCAGCTGCTGCTGGACCTCGAGGGTCAGGCCCCGCTCGTCGACCACGAGGGCGTCGTAGATCTGCGGCACCTGGTCACGCGGAAACTCCACGTCGACCACTGCACCAATCACCTGAACGATCTTTCCAGCGCTCATTCGGATCCCCTCAGATAGCTTCTCGCGGGCCTCATGGGCCCGCCGTTGATATTGGAAATCAGCATTAACCCGACACGGCCTCGGCGCCCGAGACGATCTCGGTCAGCTCCTGCGTGATCGCGGCCTGGCGGGCCTTGTTGTAGGTAATTTGCAGGTCGTCGATGATCTCTGCGGCGTTGTCGGACGCGCTCTTCATGGCGATCATCCGCGCAGCCATCTCGCAGGCGATATTCTCGACCACGCCTTGATAGACCTGGGACTCGACGTAGCGGCGCAGCACGTCGTCGAGCAGCGAGGCGGCGTCCGGCTCGTAGATGTAGTCCCAGTTCTCGAGCATCTCTTCCTCGCGAACGGGCTCGACCGGGATCAGGCGCTGGACCTGCGGCCGCTGGGTCATGGTGTTGACGAACTGGTTGCTCACCAGGTTGACCCGGTCGATGGTGCCGTCCACGTAGGCGTCCAACAGGACCTTGATCGGCCCGATCATCTGCTCGAGCTTCGGGCGGTCGCCGATATCGCGGACCTCGGCGGGGATCTCGACCCCGGTGCGCTCGAAGAAACCGATGCCCTTGGCGCCGATGGGGACCACCTGAGCCCCCACGCCCTGCTCCTGCCAGCCCTTAAGGTCGTTGATCGCCGCCTTGAACAGGTTGACGTTCAGACCGCCGCACAGACCACGGTCGGTGGAGACGACAATGTACCCGACGCGCTTGACCTCGTCGCGCTCGACCAGGAACGGGTGACGATAGTCCGGATTGGCGTGGCCGAGGTGGCCAATGACCTGCCGGATCTTCTCGGCGTACGGCCGCGTCGCCTCCATACGCTCCTGGGCACGCCGCATCTTCGACGCGGCGACCATCTCCATCGCGCTCGTGATCTTCTGCGTGTTCTGAACGCTCTTGATCTTGGTCTTGACTTCTTTCGCCCCGGCCATGCCGTCACCTATGTGTCGTTAAGGGGCCGGCCGGGGAGCACCCGGCTCCCCGGCAGCGCATGCTCACCACGTGCGATTCTTCTTGAACGCATCCATCGCCTTCTGCATCTCGGCGTGGATCTCGTCGTTGTAATCGCCGGTCTCCGTGATGCGCTGGAGCAGCTCGGCGTGCTCCGCACGCAGGTAGTCGAGCAGCGCCTTCTCGAAACGGACCACCTGGTCGTTCTCGACGTCGTCGACGTAGCCCTCGTTGGCGGCGAACAGCACGAAGGCCATCTCGCCGACCGACTGCGGCTCGTACTGACCCTGCTTCATCAGCTCCATGGTGCGCTTACCGCGCTCGAGCTGCTGCCGGGTGGTCTCGTCCAGATCCGAGGCGAACTGCGAGAAGGCAGCCAGCTCCCGGTACTGGGCGAGGGCCAGGCGAACACCGCCGCCGAGCTTCTTGATGATCTTCGTCTGCGCCGAACCACCCACGCGGGAGACCGACAGACCGGCGTTGACCGCGGGGCGGACACCGGAGTTGAACAGGTCGGTCTCGAGGTAGATCTGGCCGTCGGTGATCGAGATCACGTTGGTCGGCACGAAGGCGGAGACGTCGCCGGCCTGGGTCTCAATGATCGGCAGCGCGGTCAGCGAACCGGTCTGGCCCTTGACCTCGCCGTTGGTCCGACGCTCCACCTCCTCGGCGTTGATGCGCGAGGCGCGCTCGAGCAGCCGCGAGTGGAGGTAGAAGACATCACCCGGATAGGCCTCACGGCCCGGGGGACGGCGCAGCAGCAGCGACACCTGACGATAGGCCCAGGCCTGCTTGGTCAGGTCGTCGTAGATGATCAGGGCGTCCTGGCCGCGATCGCGGAAGTACTCGCCCATGGCGCAGCCGGCGTAGGGGGCGATGTACTGCATGGCGGCGGACTCGGAGGCGCCGGCGTTAACGACGATGGTGTTGTCCATCGCGCCGTGCTCCTCGAGCTTGCGCACCACGTTGGCGACCGTCGAGTTCTTCTGCCCGACCGCGACGTAGATGCACTTAATGCCGCTGTCCTTCTGGTTGATGATCGCGTCGACGGCCACCGCGGTCTTGCCGGTCTGGCGGTCGCCGATGATCAGCTCACGCTGACCGCGGCCGATCGGCACCATGGAGTCGATGGCCTTGAGGCCGGTCTGGACCGGCTGGTCGACCCCTTCGCGGGTGATGACGCCCGGCGCCACCTTCTCGATGGGCTCGCTGCCCTCGGTCTTGATCGGGCCCTTGCCGTCGGTGGGGCGACCCAGGGCGTCGACCACGCGGCCGAGCATGGCGTCACCAACCGGCACCTCCAGGATGCGGCCGGTGCACTTGACGGTGGCCCCCTCCTTGATGTGCTGGTAGTCACCGAGGAGGACGGCACCGACGGAGTCCCGCTCAAGGTTCAGGGCCATGCCGAAGGTGTCGTCAGGGAACTCCAGCATCTCGCCGAACATGACGTCGGCGAGGCCGTGGATGCGGCAGATGCCGTCGCCAACGCTGACGACGGTGCCTTCGTTGCGGGCCTCAGCCGCCGCGTCGAAGTTCTCAATGCGACGCTTGATGAGCTCGCTGATCTCCGATGGATTGACTTGCATCGTCCTACCTCGTCAATGAACCAGTGCACTCGAGAGGCGGGCCAGTTTGCCCTTCACCGAGCCGTCTATGGTGGTGTCGCCAGCGCGGATCATCGCCCCGCCGATGAGGGACTCATCGACCCGCGTCTGCAGCCGCACCTCTCGGCCGAGGCGCTTACGGAGCGCTTCGGCCAGGCGTTCTTGCTGCGCGTCCTCGAGCTGGGTCGCCGAAAGCACCTCTACGTCGACGATGCCCTCGGCCTCGGCACGCAGCTCTTCGTAGACCCGAGCGACTTCCGGCGCATACTGCAGTCGCCGGTTGCTCGCCAGCAGCCGGACAAAGTTCTCGCCGGTCTGCCCTAGGTCGCCAGCCGCCTCGCAGACAATGCCGGCGAGTTGCTCGGCGCTGATCCGCGGGTGGGTGAGCAACGAAGCGAGCTGGGGCACCTGCACCACCTCGGCCACCGCCGCAAGCCGACGCGACCAAGCCTGGCGCTCGGTCGCGTCGTCACCGGCAAGCTCGAAGACGGCGCGCGCGTAAGGTCGGGCCAGTGTGCTGCGCTCGGCCATGGCGCCTCCCTAGATTTGCGTCGCCAGTTCGTCGATCAGATCCTTGTGCGCCTTGGCGTCCACCTCGCGCTTCAGGATCTGGCTGCTCGCCTGGACGGCGATGGTCGAGACCTGCTTACGCAGATCCTCACGGGCCCGCTGGATCTCTTGATCGATCTCCTCGCGGGCGGAGGCCAGGATCCGGTCGGCCTCGGAGCGGGCCTCGGCCCGAGCCTCCTCGATCATCTCGGCCTGGCGCTTGTTCGCCTGGTTGATGATCTGGCTGGCCTGCTCCCGGGCATCCCGCAGCATGGCCTCGACCTCGGCCTGAGCCTTGTCCAGCTCCTCCTTGCCGCGTTCACCGGCGGCAAGGCCGTCGGCAATCTGCTTCTGCCGGTCGGCAAGCGCCTGTTGGATCGGCGGCCAGACGAATTTCATGGTGAACCAGACGAACAGCGCGAAGCTGATCATCGGCCCCCAGAACGTGGCACCAAAGTTCACGGTTTCACCTCCGATCGAGCTGGCGGCTTAAAAGCGCCGGCGTGTGTTTACGCGCCGGCGGCGGCCTCGACAGCACCCAGGAACGGGTTGGCGAAGGTGAAGAACAGCGCGATACCCACGCCGATCATGGCGACGGCGTCGAGCAGGCCGGCAACCAGGAACATGCGAACCTGCAGCATCGGGGCCATCTCGGGCTGACGCGCGACGCCCTCGAGGAACTTGCCGCCGAGGAGGCCGAAGCCGATGCCGGTGCCGATGGCGCCGCCGGCGATCAGGATGCCCACGGTCAGGGCGGTCAGCCCCTGGACGTTAGCAATGAGCTCTGCGAGTTCCATGTGATTCCTCCCGGATTCTCAGTATCGAAAGTGAGGCAGTTTAATGTTCTTCATACGCCATGGCCAGATAGACCACGGTGAGCATCATGAAGATGAAGGCCTGAAGCGGCACGACCAGGATGTGGAAGATCGCCCAGGGGGTACCGAGCGCCCACTGGATCCACCACGGCAGCAGAGAGATCAGGATAAAGACCAGCTCTGCGGCGTAGAGGTTGCCGAACAGTCGCAGTGAGAGCGACACCGGCTTGGCGATGAACTCCACGATGTTCAGGATCAGGTTGGCCGGCGCAAGCCAGGGGCCCAGCGGGTGGGTCACCCAGCTCTTGAGCCAGCCGCCAACGCCCTGACCCATCACGCCGTAGATGATGATCAGCGCCAGCACGCTCAGGGACAGGCCGAAGGTGAAGTTCAGGTCGACACTGGGAAGGATCTTCCAGTAATCCACTCCCACGGCCATCATGATGCTCGGCACCATGTCGATCGGCACAAGGTCCATCAGGTTTGACAGGAAGACCCAGCAGAAGATGGTCAGCGCCAGCGGCGCGATGACCTTGCTCTTCGCGTGGAAGGTCTCCTTCACCGTCTTGTCGATGAACTCGATCATGGCCTCGACGAAGTTCTGCAGCCCACCCGGTACGCCCGGTGTGGCCTGGCGGGCGGCCAGCCAGAAGACGTAGCAGAACAACGCACCGAGACCGAACGACATGATCAGGGTATCGATGTGGAGCGTCCAGAAGCCGGTGGCTTCCGAATCGATCGTACCCTCGGTCAGGTCCAGGCGAAGGTTGGTGAGGTGGTGCTGGATGTAGTCCGTCGCGTCGAACTCGCTGTCGGCGCTCATGGCAAACGTTGCTCCCCGGTTTGGTACCGCGCGGATGCGCTAGGTACGGAGGGCCCCCAAGAAGAAGAACCAGTAGGTGCCTAAGGCGGCTGCGTACGTTGTTATCAGCGGCACAAAGTGCCCGCTCAACCATCGGAGCGCGATAATAAAGAGCACCGCCGTGAGAATCAACTTCACGACCTCTCCGACGTAGAAGGCACGGAGCACCTGGCGGGGCGCTGTCCCCGGCGCCTTGGAGAAGACGTGAGCCGCATAGTAGGCGGACGGGACGATGGCGATGGCGGCACCGCACGCTGCGGCAATCGCCGACCAGCCACCATCCAGAAGCCAGAGGCCAGCGGCGATGGCACCGACACCGGCCTGGGCCAGGAGGACACCGAGCACGACCCGCAGTGCGGGTGCCCGGCTACGCCACATGCCCTGTGGTTCGTAGTCCTGATTGAGGGCTTCGCTCACTTCCACGCTGTACGCCCTACGGCATCGATAAGGGGCGGAGTCTAAACGGCGGCATCAGGGGGGTCAAATCAGGGCCGCTTAGTCAATGGATACGTCCGAGGATACCGTCCAGCTCCTCGAGGCTGCTGTAGCGGATGACCAGACGCCCCTTGCCCTGGCGGCGACTGTGCTGGATATCCACCGGCGCGCCGAGGCGGTCGGCGAGCGTATCGCGCAGGCGCTCGACGTCGGGATCCAGGCGCTTGCCCTCCCCCGCCGCCCCTTTGGCGTCGTCGGCGGAGGTGTCGGCTGCCTGCTGATAGCGCCGTACCAGGGTCTCGGTCTGACGCACGGTGAGGTGGTCACGGGCCACCCGGGCAGCCGCCTCGCTCTGGGCCGTGCCGGTCAGGCCAGCAAGCGCCTTGGCGTGCCCCGCCTCCAGGCGTCCCTCGCTGATCAACCGCTGAACGTCCTCGTTGAGCTCGAGCAGCCGCAGCAGGTTGGTCACCGATGTGCGGGATCGCCCGACGGCGTCCGCGGTTTTTTGATGGGACAGCCCGAACTCGTGAATCAGCCGCTGCAGCGCGCCGGCGGCCTCCAGCGGGTTGAGGTCTTCACGCTGCAGGTTCTCGATCAGGCCGACGGCGATGGCCGCCTCGTCGGGGATGTCGCGAACCAGCGCGGGCACCGTATCAATCCCAGCACGCTGAGCCGCCCGCCAGCGTCGCTCGCCAGCAATGATCTCGAAGCGTCCGGTATCCGTCGGGCGCACCACCAGCGGCTGGACGACGCCCTGGGCGCGGATGGAGTCGGCCAGCTCCTGGAGGGCCTGATCGTCGAAGTGGCGGCGCGGCTGGTGGGGGCCGCGTTCAAGCAGATCGACGGGCAGATCGCGAAGCTCGCCGCCATCCACCGGGTGACCGGCGGCGACGGCGCCGGGCTCGGCACCGAGCAGGGCATCCAGGCCGCGGCCGAGACCACGCTTCTTGTTCGACATACGTCTGCTCTCTCCTCGGGTTGCGGTGGGTCGCTCAGGCGGAGGCAGCGGTGGCCGCCTGACCGCTGCGGTGGCGTCGTTCCATCTCGGTGGCCAGGGCCATGTAGGCCAGGGCACCGCGCGACGCGCGGTCGTACGCCAGGGCCGGCAGGCCGTGGCTGGGCGCCTCGGCAAGGCGCACGTTGCGCGGGATCATGGTGCGGTAGAGCTGCGCCTCGAAGTGGGCCGCCAGCTGCTCGCCGACCTGATTGGCGAGGTTGTTGCGCGCGTCGTACATGGTGCGCAACAGACCATCGATGGCCAGATTCGGATTGGCCGCCGCCTGCACGCCGCGAACGGTATCGAGCAGCGCCGTCAGCCCTTCCAGGGCGAAGTACTCACACTGGATCGGGATGAGCACGCCGTGGGCGGCGACCAGGGCGTTCAGGGTCAGGATGTTCAGCGACGGCGGACAGTCGATGAGGATGTAGTCGTAGCGGTCGGCGACGCCACGAAGCTGACGGCTGAGTCGCTGTTCACGTCGATCGGCCTCCAGTAGTTCCACCTCGGCAGCAGTCAGATCGCCGTTCGCCGGCAACACATCGAAACCCGCGCCCGCGACACCATGAACCGCTTCGGCCACGGAGGCCTGCTCGGCCAACACCTCATACGCCGTGGGCGAGACCTCACGGCGGTCGAGCCCGGAGCCGACCGTGGCGTTACCCTGCGGGTCCAGATCGATGAGCAGGACACGCTTGCGGTTGGCAGCCAGCGAGGCAGCCAGGTTGACGCAGGTGGTGGTCTTGCCGACCCCGCCCTTCTGATTAGTGATTGCGATGATCCGACCCATGAC